>JAFEBB010000009.1 GCA_018266075.1 Deltaproteobacteria bacterium
GCATGGGCCTGATGGCGCTGCTCGGCCTCGCCGGCCTCGCCTCGCGCCGCCGCCGGCAGTAGTCGATAAGCGAAGTTGAAACACTCGAGGCGTCGCGCCCCCTGGGTGCGGCGCCTCGGTGCTTTGTAGGATCACATTAAATACTTACTTCTCGCCCGGCTGCTCGCGCATGGGGTGCGCCAGGAAGAAATCGAGCATGCTCTCGGTGGCGCTGATGTCGCCGGTGGTGTGCCCGAGCCCGGGATAGATGGCGCCGCCGGGCCAGGTGTGGCCTCCCATCCCCACGGTGCAGAGCACCACGTCGGTGCCCGCGGGACAGCGCTCGCTCGCGCGGCACGCCACCTCGCCCAGGTCGAAGACGGCTTTGGTCGGCGAGCCGCATGCGTCGCGTCGGGCCCAGCGGTCCACGCTCTCCTTGGCCGAAGGCAGGCCCGCTGCGCCGCCGCCGTTGAACCAGACGACGGTGTCGAGCTGGCCGTGGAAGCTCAGCACCGACACGGGCCGCTTGGGCTTGCAGTCGGGTACTGCTTCCCCGCCCGCGACGGGCGCAATCGCGGCGAACGTGTCGCTCATCTCGCACGCGAGCCGGTAGCTCATGATCCCGCCGTTGGACATGCCGGTGGCGTACACGCGCCGTCGATCGATGCAGAGCTGGTGTTCGAGCCGGTCCACGAGATCGCGCACGAAGCCCACGTCGTCGATCTCCTCCATCTGCGCGCGGGCGCAGCAGTTGCCCGCGTTCCAGCTCCAGCCAATGCCCTGCGGATAGACGACCACCATGCCGCGGTTGCCCGCGGACTCGGTCATGAAGGTGTATTTCTCCTGCGTGCGCGCGCTCTCCAGCCAGCCGTGGAAGTTGAGCACCAGCGGCATCGGCGTCCCGCGCGCGACGCCCGCGGGCACGCGCAGCAGGTAGTTCCGCTGGTGATCGCCGCTCCACATCGAGAGCCAGCCGCCCGGCGTGCCCGTGGGGTGCGTGCAGCCCGGCGAGGGATCCGGCGGGACGTCGGCCGCCTCGTCGTGCAGCTTGGGCAGCCGCTGATCCGGCGAGCCGGCGCGGACGAAGCAGCCGGTGAGCAGCACGAGCGAGAACGCGAGGCGACGCACGGCGCGGGAGTAGCGCGCGTTGCGTGCGGTTTGTCAAAGCGCTTTCAGGAACTCCACCAGGTCGTGCTTCTCGGCTTCAGTGAAGCGGATGTTGAAGCGCGCGTCGTAGAACTCCACCACCGTGTCCAGATCCTTGGCCGAGCCGTTGTGGAAGTACGGCGCGCGCGCCGCGAGCCCGCGCAGCACCGGGCCCTTGGTCTTGCCCACGTCGACGAAGCTGCCGCTGATCAGCGCGCGGGCCGGGTCGGTCACGCGGACCGTGCGTGCGCCGGACTGCAGGGTGTAGACGGGCAGCTTGGCGGTGTCGAGGATGCCCGCGATGGAGCTGCCGTTGTTGTCGGTGGGGTCGGCGGCCGTGACGCCGATGTTGATGGGCAGCGCGGTCGTGTGGTCGCCCACGTCGTGGGCGTTGTGGCACGTGCCGCAGGTGCCCACCACCGGCTGGTCGAAGGCCGGATCCAGCGGGTTGGCCAGCGGATCGGAGGCCGCGCTGTTGATGCCGCCCACGTTGGCGATGGTGAACGTCCGGTTGTTGAAGATCGCCTCGCCGCGCCCGATGGCCGCCTGCTCCCTGGTCAGCCCGCTCGGTGAACAGCCGTTCACCGGCTCCCACGCCTGGTAGAGGTCGAAGATGCGGCTGGTGAATCCGGGCGCGAAGGGATCGTTCTGGCCGATGGCAAAGGCCGGAGCGAGCACATCGGACAGGTAGCGCGGCCCGCCGTGCGCGGACCCTCGGTCCAGCTCGAGCATGCCCAGCGACGCCTGTGCGGTGAACAGGTTGATCTCGAAGTCCCGGGCGTCCGAGAGCGCCGGGTCCGTGAGGGGCGACGTGGCCTGGGCATGGCCCAAGGTGGCGTCGATGTCCTGCGAGGAGAGGTCGGCGAGGAGCGGTTGGAGGTTGGTCAGGTTCGGACCGGTGGCGATCTTCTGGTGCGTCTCGCGGCCGTCCCACATCACGGCCGAGAGGAAGGGCAGGTTCGCCGACGGCAGCGGACGCCGGAAGAGGAAGAGCGCGCCGTCAATCGACGGATCGCCTGGAGCGACGGCGCAACCCTCGGGGTTGGTGGCGCTCACCAGCGAGAAGTCGGCCGTGGGCGGGATGGGGAGCTCGATGCGGATGAGCCCGTAGCCGGTCACCATCGTCGAGCGCGTGGCGTCGGCAGGCTGCTGTGGGTCCGTGGGCGGGCAGTCGGCGCCGTCCACCGGCGCGAAAAGCGGGTCAGCGGGGTTGGCGTACGCCGTGGCCCGAGCGCGGGTGGTACTCAAGGTCCAGGCGTCGCTCTGGCTGTGGCAGGTGCCGCAGGAGCGACCATTGGTGCCGAACGACGTGAAGAAGGCGTTGGTGCTGCCCGCGTCGAATGCCGCCGGCGAGAACGACTGGATGGTGCCGAGCCGGTCGCGGCTGGTCTCGAACAGGCTCCGCGAGCCGTCGTCTGGGCCACACCGCAGCGCGGCGGTGGACGTCACCTCGGGAGCTTCATCCCCGGGCGCGCAGCCGGCTGTTGCCAGAACGATTGCCACGCCCAGAAGGATTGGCAGCCTCATCGGGTTCCCCTTTCGCCGCGCGCCGCGGACGGTGAAGCGGGGAGCAAGCTGCGTACCTGTGCGACCGCGGGGGCGCTCGTCAGGACCGTCGGCCGTTTCTCCAGGAATCCGGACGCGGAGTGCATTGGCAGACTGGAGTCCGTTCACCGGGAAGGGCGGGCAGCGTGCGCGGGTGTTCAGCGTCGACCAGCACTCTGGCGCGGTCGCGGCGGCCAACTGTAGCCATTGGACATCCGTTCAGTATATCTTGCGCCCATGCTCGCCGGCTTCCATCCCCTCGTGACGGAGTGGTTCGAGAAGAAGTTCGGCGACCCGAGCGAGCCCCAGGCGCGCGGCTGGCCCAGTATCCAGGCAGGCCGCGACACGCTCATCGCCGCGCCCACCGGCTCCGGCAAGACGCTCGCCGCCTTCCTCGTCTGCCTCGATCGCCTCGTGCGCCAGGGCTTGAGCGGCGTGCTGCCCGATGAGACGGAGGTCGTCTACATCTCGCCGCTGAAGGCGCTCTCCAACGACATCCAGAAGAACCTCGAGGAGCCGCTGGCGGAGCTCCAGCAGCTCGCGGCGCAGAAGGGCCTCGCGCTGCCGCCCATTCGGGTGGCGCTGCGCACCGGTGACACGCCCGCGAAGGAGCGCGCGCGCCTCGTGAAGCGGCCGCCGCACATCCTCGTGACCACGCCGGAGTCGCTCTACATCCTGCTCACCAGCGAGGGCGGCCGCAGCGCGCTCAAGACCACGCGCACGGTGATCGTCGATGAGATCCACGCCATCGCGCGCGACAAGCGCGGCGCGCATCTCTCATTGTCGCTCGAGCGGCTCACTGAGCTCTGCGGCAAGCGGCCCGCGCGCGTGGGACTGTCGGCGACGCAGCGGCCGATCGAAGAGGTGGCGCGTTTCCTGGTGGGCAATGATCGCATCGCCGGCGAGAAGCCCGATTGCGACATCGTCGACGCAGGCTCGCGCCGGCACATGGACGTGGCCATCGAGATTCCCTCGGGCGAGCTCGGCGCCGTGGCCGGCTTCGAGCAGTGGGACGTGATGCTCCAGCGCATCGTGGCCCTCACGAAGGAGCACCGCTCGACGCTCATCTTCGTGAACACGCGCAAGCTCGTGGAGCGGACCACGCACCAGCTCGAGGCCATGATGGGCGAGGGCCAGGTGGCCGCGCACCACGGGTCGATGTCGCGCGAGGCGCGCTTTGCCAGCGAGGACAAGCTCAAGCGCGGCGATGTGAAGGCGGTCGTCGCGACCGCTTCGCTCGAGCTGGGCATCGACGTGGGCGCCGTGGATCTCGTGGTGCAGGTGGGCTCGCCGCGAAGCCTGAGCATCGCGCTGCAGCGCATCGGTCGCTCGGGTCACTGGAAGGGCGCCACGCCAAAGGGCCGACTGTTCCCGCTCACCCGCGACGAGCTCGTGGAGTGTGCGGCGCTCCAGCGCGGCATCAAGAAGGGCGAGCTGGAGAAGACCGTCATTCCGCGCGCGCCGATGGACGTGCTCGCGCAGCAGATCGTGGCCAGCGCCGCCGCCGAGGAGATGGACGAGGACGCGCTCTTCGCCATGTGCACGCGCGCGTACCCGTATCGCGGCCTCGCGCGCGAGAAGTTCGACGGCGCGGTGGCCATGATGGCGGAGGGCGTCGCGAGCAAGCGGGGCAGGGCGAGCGCGTACCTGCATCGAGACGTGGTTAACAAAAGGGTTAAGGCTCGTCGGGGCGCGCGGCTCGCGGCCGTCACCAGCGGCGGCGCCATCCCCGAGCAGGCCAGCTTCGCGGTGGTCGCCGAGCCGGATGGGCACCTGGTCGGCAGCGTGGACGAGCACTTCGCCGTCGACGCGCGCGTGGGCGACGTCTTCCTCCTCGGAAACACCAGCTGGCGCGTGACCTCGTTCGAGACCACGACCGTGCGCGTGGCCGATGCGCAGGGCGCGCCGCCGTCGATTCCGTTCTGGTTTGGCGAGGCGCCGGGGCGCACGCGCGAGCTGTCGAAGGAGGTGGGCGAGCTGCGGCGCGAGCTCGAGCCGATTCTGGAAGACCAGGTTCGCTCGCGTTCGTGGCTGGAGCGCGAGTGCGGCCTCGACGAGCTGGCCGCGTCGATTGCCGCGACCTACCTCCTCTGCGCCAAGCAGGCGCTGACCGCGCTTCCGAGCCAGCAGACGCTCATCGCCGAGCGGTTCTTCGACGACGGCGGCGGCATGCAGCTCATCATCCACGCGCCGTTCGGCATGCGGATGAACCGCGCCTTCGGGCTCGCGCTGCGCAAGTGCTTCTGCCGCAGCTTCAACTTCGAGCTGCAAGCCGCGGCGACCGACGAAGGCATCCTGCTCTCGCTCGGCACGCAGCACTCGTTCCCGCTGGAGAGCGTGTTCGAGTACCTCTCGCCGAACATGCTCGAGGAGGCGCTGACGCAGGCCGCGCTGGGTGCGCCGATGTTCGGCGTGCGTTGGCGCTGGGTGGCGCAGCGCGCGCTGGCGCTGCTCCGCATGCAGGGTGGCAAGAAGGTGCCGCCGCAGATCATGCGCATGCGCAGCGATGACCTGCTCGCCGCGTGCTTCCCGGATGCGGCCGCGTGCCAGGAGCACGTCGAGTACCCGATCAAGGTGCCCGATCATCCGCTCGTCCAGGAGGCGATTCGCGAGTGCCTCGAAGACGCGATGGATCTGCCGGGGCTTAACGAAGTGGTTACAAAGATGCGCGGCGGCCAGCTGCGGCTCGTGGCCCGCGACCTCGCCGAGCCCAGCCCGCTCGCGCACGAGATCATCAACTCGCAGCCGTACACCTTCCTGGATCCGGCGCCGCTCGAGGAGCGACGCGCGCGCGCCGTCTCGCTGCGGCGCACGCTCTCGCCCGACGATCAAAAGGCCTACGGCGCGCTCGATGCCGCGGCCATTGCCGAAGTCGAAGAGCAGGTCTGGCCGGATCCGCGCGACCCCGACGAGCTCCACGACGCGCTGCTCACGCTCTGCTTCCTGCCCCATTCGCTCGTGCCGCCGACGTGGCTTTCCATGATGGAGAAGCTGGAGCGATCTCAGCGCGTGGTCTTCGTGCAGGCGCGCGTGCCGGGCTGGACGGCCACGGAGCGCGCGAGCGTGGTGAAGGCGCTCATCCCCGACGCGGAGCTGGGCGCGCTGCCTCCCGGCTTCGAGCCCAAGGCGATGGACCGCGCGGCGGCGGCGGAGCAGCTCGTGCGCGGCTGGCTCGACACCAGCGGTCCCATCACGCAGAGGGGGCTCGCCGAGAAGCTGGGCGTGCTCGAGGGCGATGTGCGGGATGCGCTGCTCGCGCTCGAGGCGCAGGGCAACGTCATTCGCGGGCGGTTCCGCGACCTCGATGAAGAGCAGTGGTGCGAGCGCAACCTGCTCGCGCGCATCCATCGGCTCACGCTGGGGCGGCTGCGGCGCGAGATCGAGCCCGTGCCTGCGTCGGAGCTGATTCGCTTCCTGGCGCGCTGGCAGCACGCGCATCCCGGCAGCGAGCTGGTGGGCGCGCGCGGGTTGTCCGAAGTGATTGGCCAGCTCCAGGGCTTCCAGCTCGCGGCCGGCGGCTGGGAAGAGGGCGTGCTCCCCGCGCGGGTGCGCGCGTACCACCCGAGCCTGCTCGACGAGCTCTGCCAGTCCGGCGAAGTGGTGTGGGGACGCTTCTCGCCCATGAAGACCGAGGCCGAGGGCCGCTCGCCCACGCGCGCCGCGCCGATTGGGCTCGCGCGCCGCGAGGACTTGCCGTGGCTGCTCGGGCCTTCGGATTCCGAGCTGCAGCTCTCGGAGCGTGCGCAGCTGCTGCGTGGCATCCTCGAGCGGCGCGGGGCGAGCTTCTGGAGCGAGCTGGTGAGCGCGTCGAAGATCTCGGGCGAGGAGCTGGAGCCGGCGCTCTGGGAGCTCGTGGCCGCAGGTGAGGTCACGAGCGACGGATTTGCCGGATTGCGGGCGCTCATCCAGCGCTCGCGGCCCATGCGCGCCGAGCCGCGGACGGATCCGCTCGCGGCGGGCGGGCGGTGGTCGCTGTTGCGCCGCTGGCTCGACGACGCGCCGGATCCTGCGATTGCCCTCGAGAAGCGCGCGCTGCAGCTCATTCGGCGCTACGGCGTGGTGTTCCGTGATCTGCTCGCGCGCGAGGCGAATTGTCCGCCCTGGCGCGAGCTGGCGACGGTGTTCCGGCGGCTCGAGGCGCGCGGGGAGCTGCGCGGTGGGCGGTTCGTGTCGGGGTTCTCGGGCGAGCAGTTCGCGCTGCCGGGCGCCGTGGAGACGTTGCGTGCCGTTCGGCGTGCGGCGCGGATTGGCGTGGAGCAGCTCAGCCTCTCGGCCGCGGATCCGCTGAACCTGGTGGGCGTGCTCACGCCCGGGCCGCGCGTGCCGGCGGTGCTGCAGAACCGGGTGACCTTCGTCGATGGCGTGCCGCAACAGGGCGACGTGGTCGACGCGCAGGCGAGCTAGACTTCGGGCATGCACTCCCGCCGGCGCTTCATTCTCGACGCGTCGCTGCTCGCGCTCTCGGCGTCGGCGTCTCGCGCGTTCGGCGTGCCCAAGCTGCTGACCCGCACAACCCGTGAAGTCACGCAGGCGCTGCCCGCGATGCCCACGCTCGAGGGCGCGGGCGTGCACATCACCCGCGCCATCGGCCAGCCGGTGCTGCGCAACCTCGATCCGTTCGTGCTCCTGGATCGCATGCACTCCAACGTGCCGACGGATTACCTGCCGGGCTTCCCCGATCATCCGCACCGCGGCTTCGAGACGGTCTCCGTCATCCTCGAAGGCCACATGCGCCACCACGACAGCAAGGGTAACCGCGGCGACATCATCGGCGGCGGCGCGCAGTGGATGACTGCGGGTCGCGGCATCGTGCACTCGGAGATGCCCGACCAGGAGCAGGGCTGGGTGAACGGCTTTCAGCTCTGGGTGAACCTGCCCGCGCGCGAGAAGTGGTGCCCGCCGTACTACCAGGACCTCGCGCCGCAGAAGCTCGCCGAGGGAAAGCTCAACCGCGCGGGGAGCACCGTGCGGCTCATCGCTGGCCGGCACGACGGGCTCGTGGGGCCCGTTCGCCAGCGGCCGACGGAGCCATTCCTGGCCACGCTCGCGCTCGAGGACGATCAGCCTGTGGAGCTCGAGCTGCCTGCGGGCCACAACGCGTTCGTGTTCGTCGCGGGCGGCGAGCTCGCCATCGGCGCCGAGAAGCGCGAGGCCACAGCCGCGGACGGCACGCTCGCGATCCTCGGCGCGGGCGATCGCGTGCGCCTGCGCGCGACGAATCAGCGGAGCCTCGCCCTCGTGGCCGCCGGCAAGCCGCTGGGCGAGCCCATCGTGCAGCGCGGGCCGTTCGTGATGAACACCGAGGAAGAGATCGCGCAGGCCTGGGCGGACTATCGCGCAGGCGTCCTCGACAAAGGCTAGTAGCCCGTCTCGACAATCCCGCGCACGAACTGATCGCCCGTCGCGACCGCGAGCAGGCACGCGGCCACATCGGCCTGGGCCATGGGTTTCGAGAGGTTCAGCGGCAAATCCGGGCCCACCTGGTAGCTGCCGCGCGCCGGAAGCTCCTTCAACGACACGGGCCGGACGATGGTCCACTCGAGGCTCGTGGCCTGGATGTCGCGCTCGGCGATGACCTTGTCGAGGTAGAGCGCGTGGTTCATGCGCCGGAAGATGGCCATCATGAACTTAAAGAAAAAGTTAAGGCCGCGGCCTTCGCCGACCATGATGCCGCTCTCGAAGACGAAGCGCTTCACGCCCTGTGCGGCCATGCCCGCGAGGATGTTCTTCACGCCCGCGGAGATGAGGTCGCCCGGCGGCTGACCCGCGGGCGGGCCGATGGCGGAGATGACCGCGTCCTGGCCGGCGATGGCCGCCGAGACCGACGCCGCGTCGCGCACGTCGCCCTGGGCCACGCGCAGCTTCTCGTGCTGCACGCCGACCTTCGAGGGCGTGCGCGCGAACGCGGTGACGTCGTGGCCAGCCGCGAGCGCCTGGGTCACCAGGTGCCGGCCGGTGCCGCCGGTGGCGCCGAAGACGACGATCTTCATCGCGCGCCTAGAGCCCGAAGACCATGCCCGCCGTGACACCGGGCTCGGGCACGAACTGGCCCTGCTGGTCGAGGTTCACGTGCGCGAAGGCCACGCCGCCCTCGAGCTCCACGGAGGCGTGATCGCCCAGCGAGTAGCGCGCGCTCGCGCGCGGGCCGACCATCAACGCGAAGCCCGCGCCCGCCTCCACGCCGTCCACGTGCTGCCACACCCAGCCCGGGCCGGCCTCGGCGCCCACGCCGAATGTTAACGAATTGGTTGCATGGATGGGGAACTGGTAGCCGACCTGGACGTTCGCGCCCATCTCGTCGACGCCGGCCGCGCTGCCGTAGGAGCCGTTCACGATCGCGTACAGGCCCTCCACGAAGCCCGGCTCCACTGCGACGCGCAGCCCGAGCCGGGGTCCCAGGTTCATGGCCACGCCGCTGCTCGCGCCGGCCGTGACGCCGATCTGCACGCGCGACGTCGCGGGCGGCGGCTCCTCCAGGCTCGTCGCCGCCTCGCCGCCTGGGCCCTTCATCGCGACTTTCGGAGCAGAGAGCGTCTCCAGCTCGGCGAAGTGCACCTCGCGCGTCTGGCCGGAGGCGAGCTCCACGCGCGTGCCCAGGCTCTTGCTGTGGGCGAAGGCGCGCACCGCGTAGTTGCCCGGCGAGAGCGCCAGGAAGCGGCTCGCTCCCGGGAGCAGCTCGGCCACGACCTGGTCGCGCGCGACGTCAATCACCAGCGCGCGATCGAGGCCGTCGGGCAGCACGAGTCCCGCCTTGGGCCGATCGAGTTGGGACAGCACCAGCTCGCCCTGGCCCGAGAGCTTGAAGTCGAAGGTCGGGTGCTGCGCGCCCTCGATGGTCACGGCCGTCGAGGAGACGGTGTGGTCGTACGCGTAGCGATAGGCCTCGGCGAGCGTGACCTGCTTGTCGCCCGAGGTGTCGGCCGCGCCGCGCAGGCCCGAGACGAGCGCGCTGGTGAAGTAGCTGCCTTGCAGCTCCGGCGACTCGAGCGCCACCTCGTCGGCCGCGGAGCTGGCCACGAAGGCGTCGCCGCTCGTGGAGAGGTCGTCGGCCAGGCGCATGGTGAACGCGGGCACCGCGTGGCCGCCCTTCTGGGCCACGGCCGCGCCGCTGCGGCAGGCGTCGATGATCTCCACCCGGACTTCCGCGCCGCTCTTGGCGAGCTCGCGCTTCAGGTCCACGAAGGAGAGCCGCTCACCGCCGAGCTCGATGGCCTCGCCGTCGGAGTGGCCCGAGTAATAGAAGATGAGCATCACCCGGTTCTCGGGGCGCTGGTGCAGCACGGCGATGCGCGCGGTGGCCTTGGCGATGGCGCCCTCGGTGTCCGCGAGCCGGCGGCCCTGGAGCACGAAGAGGTCGTCCTCGCTCACCTGGCCGACTTCCAACAGCGCGCGGGCGAACTTGCTCGCGTCGGCCTCGGCGTAGCGCAAGGGCGCCAAGGAGCCGTCGCCGGCGTTGTTGCCCATCACCACGGCCACGCGCTTGGTCTCCGCGAGGGCAGAGCTGGCGAGCAACACCGAGAGCAGGGCGGCGGCGGCGGTTCTCATGGGACCCCGACGTTACTTGGTGTTCTTGTCGAAGGTGAAGACCTGCAGCGAGGAATTCGCCGGCGCGGCGGGGGCCTCGGGGTTGGCCTTCAGCGCGCCGGAGAGCGAATCGAGCTCCAGCGGCTGGTGCGAGAAGAAGGCGTAGACGTGCTCCTTGCCTGGGGCGGCGTCGAGCTCGATGGCCACGGGCAGCTGCTGCTTGCCGGCCACCAGCGCGGCGCTCTTCTTGCCCTCGGGCGGGTAGTACGCCGACACCGCGCCCGTCCCGTCGACCGAGGCGATGAGCAGGTACTCGTAGCCGCTGGGCTGCACCACGAACTGCAGCTTGTCGCCCGGCGCCACCTGGGCCTTCTGGGCCAGCTCCTTGGGCTGCTGGGCGCCCTGGGCGAGCGCGTAGATGCTCAGCACCGGGCCGCCCTTCACGCCCTCGTAGCGAACCGGGAGCCGGGTATCGACGCCCTGCTTCGGCAAGGCGATGAGGGCCAGGGTGGCCGCGCCCGCGAGGGCGAAGGCCGGGGCCATCCAGCGGCTGGGGTTCCAGAAGCTCGCGCCGCGCTGCACCCGGGCGCGCACCTGGTCCTGGGTGCGCGGCATGACGAACTGCGAGAAGTGCTGCATGTCGGCCTGCAGCGACTTGAGGTCATCGGCGCAGCGGGTGCAGCTGGCCAGGTGCGACTCGGCCTGCTGCTTGTCCTGCGCGGAGAGCGCGTTGATGGCGAGGCGGTCGAGGACGTCGGCCGCGAGGTGAGATTGCGCGTTCATGCTGCACCTCCCGGAGCCTCGCGGACCATGAACTTCTTGGCCCGCTCGGCGAACTCTTGAAGCCGATTGATGACCGTCCGTCGCGACACGTTCAAAAGCTTGGCGATCTGCTCCTGCTCCATCCCGTCCACGTGGTACAGCAGCGCGGGCGCCCGGAGCTTCTCCGGGGTGCGGCCGAGCAGCTTCATCACCAGGTCGCGATCCTCGATGCGCAGGTCGGTGGGCGCGTCCTCGGCGGGCATGCGCTCATCCGGCTCGCTCTCCTCACCGCGCACGGACTTCCGGCGCATCAGGTCGAGGCAATAGTTGGTGGAGATGCGGTACATCCACGCGAGCGCCTCGTCGTCGCTGGGGGCGCGGTCCAGATGTTTGTAAACGCGCACGAAGACCTCCTGCGTGGCGTCTTCGGCAAGCGCCGGATCACGAAGGAGCCGGCGGCACCGCGCGAAAATGAGCGGTCCGAAGCGTCGATAGAGGTCGGTGAGCCGGTCTTCGGCCATCGGGGCCTGGTCTGTCCGGCGTGACCGTCCTCACAAACTGGAACGGGCCACCCGGGAGGGAAGTGCAAATGAAAATTTCCGGGAGCTTACCTACATTGTGGGACAGCCCCAAGTTCGCAATTACTGGGCACCGAAGTGGGCGATCCCGCGGGGATCGTAGATGACGCTCTGGTCGCCGACCGCGCAGCCGTTCTGGTTGATGCCCGGCCCCGGGCCGAGCGGGTAGAGGGTCTGGGGGTCAATCGTCCAGCCGCAGCCGCTCCAGACCGAGAGGAGGATGTTGTCGCCGAAGCCGGTCAGGGCGCGGAAGCCGTAGGAGTTGTTGGTGCGGTCGTTGACGGCGTTCGAGGGGTGCACGGTGCCGCGGAGGAAGTTGAACGTGGAGGCGTCGAAGGCGCCGAGGTCCGAGTCGTTGTCGTCGTCGTTGGTGTTGGCCACGTACAGCGTGTTCTGGCCGTCCCACCAGACATCGGCCAGCGCCATCTCGTTGAAGCTGGGGTCCGAGCAGCCCTGGCCGGAGACGCAGGTCTTCATGTCCAGCGGCACGTAGTTGCCCACGGTGCTGCCTGCCGGGAACACGGCGATGTAGGGAGGCGCGTGCTGGTAGCCGTTGGCCACGATGATCTCGCCGCCGGGTCCGAGCGTGCTGCCCATGGGCACCCAGGTCACCGAGCTCTGGTTGGTGGGCGCGGGGACCTCGTCGTAGTAGGCGCCGTTGGACGTGAACCGGTACAGGTGCCCGGCGGAGAACGCGCTCTCGTTGACGGAGACCCAGATCTTGCCGTCCGGTGCTTGGGTGGCGCCCCAGGGCATCATCTCGCAGCCGCCGCCGCTGGAGCAGCCGGGGTAGAGCGTGTTCGAGCTGGCGTCGGTGGCGTCGAAGGTGTGGACGAGCTGGCCGTTGCGGTCGACCTCGACGATGAAGCCGGTGCCCACCGTGTCGTTCCAGCCGCCGATGAGGATGTCGCCGTTCGGCAGGTTGGCGACCATGTTGGGGCGGCCGCTGAAGGCTGCGCCCGCGAAGAGGCCCTTGTCGGTGGCGGCGGAGCTGTAGACCTCCACGAGCCCCCGGTAGTGGTCGGCGATGACCGAGTTGCCCAGCACAGGCAGGGTGACCACCGCCTGGGCGTTCTGCTCGTCGCACAGGTTGGCGGTGATGGTGATGCTCACCTGCGTGTCGGCGAAGGTGTTGGGCACCTGGGCGTCGCTGAGGCCCACGGTCACGACATCCGGTGCGCTGCGGCCGTCGACGGTGAAGTAGCCCAGCGCGTCCTGGCCGGAAAAAGAGCTCGGCGTCTCCGTGTTGCCGGTGAGCGTGCAGCCCAGGTGCACGTCGGAGCCGAGCGGGAGCCAGGTGGTGAGCCCGTCGCTGCGGCTGCAGGAGAGCGTCGGCGCCGCGCCCGCGTGCGTGCAGTTGGCGCCCGTCGTCGAGCCGCTGGTGCTCGTGCTGGTCGTGCTGCTCGTGCCGGTGCTGCCCGAGCCGGTGGTGTTGCTGGAGGTGGTGCTGGACGTGCCGCTGCTGTTCCCGGTGCCGTTCCCGCTGCCGTGCGTGGTCGTCCCCATGGAGCCGGTGACGGCGGTGGTGCCCTCGTCGACGTGGTCGCGGGGCGCGCTCCACAGCCCCTCGTCGTTGCAGGCGCAGAGGCCCACCACGAGGACGGCCAAGCTGGCTGGTCCCAGGCGCGACATCCCGTCCGTCTATCTTCAACCGCCGTGGCCTCGCAAGGTACCCAGGGGTGGCGTTACCCCAGCGTCACGCAGACGCCTCCGCCGACGAGACGAACAGGCTGCGCAGAAACTTCTTCAGCCCCTCCATGGCCAGGTAGATGACCGGGGTGGTGAAGAGGGTGATCAGCTGCGAGAGCGCCAGGCCGCCGATGATGGTGATGCCCAGCGGCCGGCGCAGCTCGGCGCCCATGCCGGTGCCCAGCGCCAGCGGCAGGGCGCCGAGCATGGCCGCGAGCGTCGTCATCAGAATCGGCCGGAAGCGGCGCACACACGCCTCGTAGATGGCTTCGCGCGGCGGCAGGTGCTGCTCGCGCTCCACCTCGACGGCGAAGTCGATCATCATGATCGCGTTCTTCTTCACGATGCCGATGAGCAGCACCAGGCCGATGAGCGCGATGATCGAGAGCTCGGTGCCCGTGAGCAGCAGCGCGAGCAGCGCGCCCAGGCCGGCCGAGGGCAGCGTCGAGAGGATCGTGATGGGGTGGATGAGGCTCTCGTAGAGCATCCCCAGCACGATGTAGACGGCGATGAGCGCCGCTGCGATGAGGAACGGCTGCGTGGCCAGCGAGTCCTGGAAGGCCTGCGCGGTGCCCGAGAAGCCGGAGATGATGCTCGCGGGCATGCCGATGGAGAGCTGGGTCGCGCTGACCTCTTTGACCGCGTCGCCGATGGAGCTGCCCGGATCGAGGTTGAACGACACGGTGATCGACGGGAACTGGCCCTGGTGGTTCACCGCCAGTGAAGTCGTGCCGCGGCTGATCTTGGCGATGGACTCGAGCGGCACCGGGCCGTTGGGGCTCTTCACGTAGATGCTGTGCAGTGCCTCCGGGCCCTGCTGCAGCGAGGGCGGCACCTCGAGCACCACGCGGTACTGGTTGAGCTGCGTGTAGTTCACCGAGACTTGTTGTTGGCCGAAGGCGTCGTAGAGCGCCGCGTCCACGTCCTTGGGCGTGATGCCCAGGCGCGCCGCCGAGTCGCGATCGATGTCCACGTTGAGCAGGAGCCCGTCGGTGTCCTGATCCGTGTTCACGTCCTTGAGCAGCTTGGAGCCGCGCAGCGCCTTCACCAGCTTGGGCGCCCAGGTGTTGAGCTCGTCCAGGTTCGCGCCCTGGAGCGTGAACTGGTACTGCGACTTCGCCGAGCGGCCGCCCACGCGGATGTCCTGCGCGCTCTGCATGAACGCCTTGATGCCAGGGATGGCCGCGAGCTTGGGCCGCAGCCGCGCGACGACGGCGTCTGCGCTGACCTTGCGCTGCGGCTTGGGCTTGAGGCCCACGAAGACCGTGCCCGAGTTGCCGCCGCCGCGGCCGCCGCCGAGGAACGAGACGGCCTGGTCCACGTCGGGATCCGCGGCGACGATCGCGTTCACCTTCTCCTGCAGCGCCTTCATGGCCGGGAAGCTCACGTCATCGGGGGCTTGTGTGGAGCCCATGAGCTGGCCGGCGTCCTGCTGCGGGAAGAGGCCCTTGGGAATGGCGATGTACAGGTAGGTCGTGAGCCCGACCGTGCCGAGCGTGACCAGCAGCGCCAGCGCGCTGTGGTTGAGCACCCAGCTCAGCGCGCGCGCGTAGGCGGAGAGGATGGCGTTGAAGCCGTTCTCCACGGCCATGTAGAGCCGGCCGTGCTTCTCGGCGTGCGGGTTCTTGAGCAGCCGCGAGCACATCATGGGCGTGAGGGTGAGCGAGACCAGCGCCGAGATCGCGATCGACACGCTCAGGGTGATCGTGAACTCGCGCAGCAGGCGCCCCACCACGCCGCCCATGAGCAAGATGGGGATGAACACCGCCAGCAGCGAGCAGGTGATGGAGACAATCGTGAAACCAATTTGTTTCGCGCCGCGGAGCGCCGCCTGGATGGGCGACATGCCTTCTTCGATGAAGCGGGTGATGTTCTCCGTGACCACGATGGCGTCGTCGACCACGAAGCCCGTGGCGATGGTCAGCGCCATGAGCGAAAGGCTGTCGAGGCTGTAGTTCAGGAAGTACATCGCCCCGAAGGTGCCGAGCAGCGAGAGCGGCACCGCGACGCTGGGGATCAACGTCGCGCGGCCGCTGCGCAAGAACACAAAGACCACGGCCACCACCAGGAGAACGGCGATGAGGAGCGTGACCTCCACGTCATGCACCGACGCGCGGATGCTCTGGGCGCGGTCGGTGGCGACGTTGACGTGAATCGCCGGCGAGATCGACGACGCGAGCTGCGGCAGCAG
This sequence comes from Deltaproteobacteria bacterium, assembly GCA_018266075.1. GTDB lineage: Bacteria > Myxococcota > Myxococcia > Myxococcales > SZAS-1 > SZAS-1. The sequence goes on from JAFEBB010000009.1 coordinate 15,415, forward strand.
CGCTTTCACGTTGTCGATGGTCTCGATGATGTTCGCGGAGGGCTGCTTGCGAATGATCATCAGCACCGAGCGGGTTCCCGTGGTCCACGCGGCCACGCGCTGGTTCTCGACGTCGTCGAACACGGCGGCCACATCGCCGAGCCGCACCGCCGAGCCGTTCTTGTAGCTGATGATCACCTGCTTGTACTCGTCGGCCTTGGTGAGCTGGTCCGTCGCGTCGACGGCGAGCGCGTGGCCCTGCGCATCGAGCGCGCCCTTGGGCTGATCGACCGATGACGTGGTCAATGCGCTCTTCACGTCCTCGAGCGTCAGGCCCATGCCGGCGAGCGTGGTCGGATCCGCTTGGACGCGCACCGCAGGCTGCATGCCGCCGCCCACCATCACCTGGCCCACGCCGGGCACCTGGGAGATCTTCTGCGCGAGGATGGAGTTGGCGACGTCGTAGATCTGGCCAAGCTGCACGGTGTTCGAAGTCAAAGACAGGATCAGGATCGGCGCGTCGGCCGGGTTCACCTTGCGGAAGTTGGGGCGCGTGGGGAGGTTGCCGGGCAGATCGGCGCTGGCGGCGTTGATGGCGGCCTGCACGTCGCGCGCGGCGGCCTCCACGTCGCGCGTGAGATCGAACTGGAGCGTGATGTTGGTGGAGCCGAGCGAGCTGCTCGAGGTCATCTCCGTCACGCCGGCGATGCGTCCCAGGCGGCGCTCGAGCGGCGTGGCCACGGCAGCCGCCATGGTCTCGGGGCTCGCGCCGGGCAGGCCGGCCGAGACGGAGATGGTGGGAAAGTCCACCGCCGGCAGCGACGCCACCGGCAGGGCGCGGTAGGCCACCACACCCGCGAGCATCACCGCCACCGACAAGAGCGTGGTGGCGATGGGCCGCTGGATGAAAGGCGCCGAGAGGTTCATGCAGCGCTCTCGGGCTCGGCCTCGTGCGGCGGCGCCTTGTTGTCGGCGTGCGGCGCGGCGTCAGCGAGGCCGAGCGCGCGCGCCAGCTTGTCCATGTAGAGGTAGATGACCGGCGTGGTGAAGAGCGTGAGGATCTGCGAGATCACCAGCCCGCCGACGATGCTGATGCCGAGTGGTCGACGCAGCTCGGAGCCGGTGCCGTGCTCGAGCGCGAGCGGCAGGCCGCCGAGCAGCGCCGCGAGCGTGGTCATCATGATTGGCCGGAAGCGCAAGAGGCACGCCTGGTGGATCGCCTCGACGGGCCCGAGGCCCTTGTCGCGCGTCGCTTCGATGGCGAAGTCGATCATCATGATCGCGTTCTTCTTCACGATGCCGATGAGCAGGATCACGCCGATGAGCGAGATGATGCTGAACTCGGTGCCGCACAGCATCAGCGCGAGCAGCGCGCCCACGCCCGCGGACGGCAGCGTCGAGAGAATCGTGATCGGGTGGATGTAGCTCTCGTAGAGCACGCCGAGCACGATGTAGACGGTGATCAGCGCCGCGAGGATCAGCGCGGGCTCGCTCGCGAGCGACTGCAGGAACGCCTGCACCGAGCCGACGTAGGTGGGATGCAGGCCGGGCGGCGCGCCCATCTTGGCCATGCTGTCGTCGATGGCTTGCACGGCCTGGCCCAGCGATGCGCCGTGGCCGAGGTTGAAGGAGATGGTCACCGACGGGAACTGGCCCTGGTGGTGCACGGCCGGCGGCGCCGTGCCCTTGATGAACTTGGCCACGGCCGAGAGCGGCACGGATTCGCCGGTCGCGGCGTGCACGTAGATGCGGTTGAGCGCGTCGGCGTCATCGCGGGCTTCGGGCTTCACCTCGAGGATCACGCGGTACTGGTTGAGCTGCGTGAAGATCGTCGAGACGAGCCGCTGGCCGAACGCGTCGTAGAGCGTGTCGTCGATCTGCTGCGTGGTCACGCCGAGCCGCGCGGCCGAGTCGCGATCGATCTGCACTTGAAGTTGCGGCGCGGGATCCTGCAGGTCGCTCGCGACATCCGCGAGCTCGGGCCGCTCGCGCAGCTTCGCTTGAACCATGGGAGCCCATGTTTCGAGCTCCTTGGCGTCGGCGTCCTCAAGCGTGAACTGGTATTGCGTACGCGAGACGCGCGCGTCGATCTGCAAGTCCTGCACGGCCTGCAGGTAGAGCGAGATGCCGCCCACGGCCGCGGCCTTCTGCTGCAAGCGCGGCAGGATCTCCTCGATGGTCTCGTTTCGCTCGCCGCGCGGCTTCAGGGTGATCGAGAGTCGGCCGCTGTTGGGCGTCTCGTTGGTGCCGTCGGAGCCGATGAACGAGGCCACGCTCACCACGGCCGGATCGGTCTGCACCGCGTTCGCGACGGCGCTCTGCAGATCCATCATCCGCGAGAAGCTCACGTCGACCGGCGCCTCGGTCACGCCGAGGATCATCCCGGTGTCCTGCTCGGGGAAGAAGCCCTTGGGAATCACGATCGCGAGGTAAGCGGTGAACGCGACCGTGCCGAGCGTGACGAGCAGCGTGAACCGCTGGTGCGCGAGCACCCACTTGAGGCCGGCGTCGTAGAGCCGCGCGATCGCGTTCCAGCCGTCCTCGGTCAGCTTGTAGAACTTGCCCTGGTGCGCGGCGTTGTGCGGCTCGAGCAGGTGCGCGCACATCATCGCGGTGAGCGTGAGCGAGAGCACCGCCGACACGCCGATGCTCACCGCGAGCGTGACCGCGAACTCGCGGAAGAGCCGGCCGATGAGGCCGCTCATGAAGAGCAACGGGATCAGCACCGCCACCAGCGACACGGTGAGCGAGATGATCGTGAAACCAATTTGTTTCGAACCCTTGAGCGCGGCCTCGAAGGGCGAGTCGCCTTCTTCGATGTAGCGCGCGATGTTCTCGATCATCACGATGGCGTCGTCGACGACAAAGCCCGTGGCGATCGTCAGCGCCATCAGCGAGAGGTTGTTGAGGCTGTAGCCCAGCAGGTACATCACGCCGAAGGTGCCGATGAGCGAGAGCGGCACGGCGATGCCGGGGATGATCGTCGCGCGCGCGCTGCGCAGGAACAGGAAAATCACCATCACCACCAACGTGACGGTGAGCAGCAGCGTCACCTGCACGTCGTCCACGCTGGCGCGGACGGTCTCGGTGCGGTCGCTGAGGATGTCGATCTTGAGGCCCTGCGGCAGCGCCGCGGAGAGCTTGGGCAAGAGCTTCTTCACGCTCTCCGCGACCTGAATCACGTTCGCGCCGGGCTGGCGCTGCACGTTCAGGATGATGGCGCGCTTTCCATTGGCCCAGCCGGCGAGCTGCGCGTTCTCCACGCCGTCGATGACATTCGAGACGTCGGACACGCGGATCGCCGCGCCGTTCTTGTACGCGAGCACCAGCGGCTTGAACGCGTCGGCCTTGAAGAGCTGATCGTTGGTGGCGAGCGTGTAGTCCTGCCGGGCGCCGTCGAGGTTGCCCTTGGGCTGGTTGACGTTGGCGGCCACGAGCGCGTTGCGCACGTCCTCCAGCGTGAGGCTCGCGCCCGCGAGCGCCTCCGGATCCACCTGCACGCGCACGGCTGGCTTCTGGCCGCCGTTCAGCGTCACCAGGCCCACGCCCGACACCTGCGAAATCTTCTGCGCGAGGATCGAGTCGGCCTCGTCGTCGACTTGATCGAGCGGCAGCGAGTCCGAGCGCACCGCGAGCGTGAGGATCGGCGTGTCGGCGGGGTTGCTCTTCGAATACGTCGGCGGCGCGGGCAGGGTGCGCGGCAACAAGTTCGAGGCCGCGTTGATCGCTGCTTGGACGTCTTGTTCGGCGGCGTCGATGCTTCGGTCGAGCGAGAACTGCAGCGTGATCTGCGAGCTGCCAAAGCTCGACACGCTCGTCATCGACGACAGCGACGGGATCTGTCCGAACTGGCGCTCCAGCGGCGTGGTGACCGTGGCGGCCATCGTCTCGCCGCTCGCGCCGGGCAGCAGCGTGGACACCACGATGGTCGGGTAATCCACCTGCGGCAGCGCGGACACCGCGAGCTGCTTGTAGGCCAGAAAGCCGGAGAGCGTCAGACCCACCATCACCAGCGCAGTGGCGATGGGCCGGCGAATGAAGGGCTCGGAGATGCTCACCGGTCGCTCACGGCGCGTCCTGCCGCGCCACTCCCGCCGCCACCGCCGCCGCCCTTGTCGCCCCTGTGGTGGCCGCCGCCCGAGCTCTCACCTGCGCTCGCGGTGGCTTCACCGCGCGGCCCGCCGGCGCCCATGGACTTGGTGGACACCTTGGCGCCGGGCCGGAGCTGGTTCTGCCCATCGATGACGACCTGCTCGCCGCCGGAGAGCCCGCTGGAGATGACCGCCGTGTCGCCCTGCACGAGCGAGACCTTCACCGGGGTCGCGGCGACGGTCTGGTCTGCGCTCACGGTGTACACGAACATGCCGTTGGGTCCGGTCTGCAGCGCCTCAGCGGGCACCGTCTTCGCGTCGTGCTGCACCTCGAGCTTCAGCCGCGCCTTCACGAACTGGTTGGGCCAGAGCGTGTGGCCGGGGTTGTCGGCGATGGCCTTGAGCTTCAAGGTCGCGGTCGAGGCGTTGATCTGGTTGTCGACGAGCAGCAGCTTGCCTTCGCCGAGCTTGGCCGAGCCGTCGCGGCTGAACAGCTCGACGGTGAGCGTCCCTTGCGCCATCGCGGCCGAGACCTGCGGCAGGTCGTCCTGGGGCAGGGTGAAGAGCACCGCAATCGGGTCGAGCTTGGTGACCACCACGATGCCGTTGGGATCGCTCGCGTGGACGAGGTTGCCCATATCCACCTGGCGGACGCCGGTGAGCCCGTCGATGGGCGAGGTGATGCGCGCGTAGTCGAGGTTCAGGTTGGCCGATTCGATGGCCGCCTGATCGGCCTGAAGTGCGGCCTTGGCAGAATCGGTGGCGGCCTTCTGGTTGTCGAAGTCCTGCGGCGAGATGAGCTTCTTGTCGACGAGGTCCTGGTCGCGCTTGAGGTTGAGCTCGGCGTTGCTGAGCGTGGCCTGGTCTCGCGCGAGCGCGGCCTGCGCCTGATGTAACTGAATGGTAAAGGGCCGGGGATCGACCTGGGCGAGCAGGTCGCCCTTCTTCACGGCCTGGCCCTCGGTGAAGCTCACCTTCTCGAGGCGCCCGTCGACCTGGCTGCGCACGGTGACCGTCTCGTACGCCGCGGCGCTGCCCAGGCCCTCGAGGACGATGGGCACGTCGCCCACCTGCACGTTGGCCGTGCGAACGGGCGTCACGCGTTCGGCCGGGCTCGGAGCGCCGCCGTTCGCGCCCGGTGCTTGGGCCTCGCCGCGGCTGTGGATGAAGGCGCCCAGGCCGCCCACTGCGGCGAGGCCCACCAGGGCCATGACCAGCCTTCGCGCCATGTTTGCCATCCCAGGCTGCGGAACCGAGCGCCACGTGGTGACGGGCGCGCCGACCGCCGAGCCATTTCCCGAGGTCTGTCTCGGCGGCCGGTGCGATCCGTCGCCCCGAAGACCCGTGCCAGCACGCGAGGTTAATCCCGGTTGGGGCGTGGCGCGACAGGAAGCGGTTATCGCCGCGCCGGCTCGCTCGTCAGCTCGGCATGGACGGCTTCGACCACCGGCACGAGCGCCGGGTGCTGGATGAACGCCCGCGCGCTGGCCACGAACTCGGCCATGCCTTCTTGTCCTGCGCGGTGGTGCGTGAGGGCTTGCAAGGCCATGTCCAGCCGGTCGAGCTCGCGGACGAAGCGCGCCTCGGGATCCTGCTGGGCTTCGTAGGCTTCCCACAGCGCGACGACGTGAGGCGCGCTCGTGCCCAGGGCGCGCATGGCCGCGTGCTCGCGCTGGGACTTGTCCTCGGCCGACACGCCGTCGACGGGCGTGATGTCGCCCACGCGCACCTCGGGGAGGTCGTGGAGCGTCGCGTAGGCGAGCGCTCGCCCGCGATCCAGCTCGGGCGGCAGGAGCGCGAGCACCAGCCAGGCCACGCCCCAGCTGTGGCTGGCGACGGTCTCCGGTGTGGGGACGCCCTTGCGCACCCAACCCGCGCGGGGGAGGGCCTTGAGCCGCACCGCCTCGAGAAGCAAGTCCAGCGTCACCATGGGCGGAACTTACCAGACCCCAAGGAGGGAGCTGCCCAGAGAGGTGTCGCCAGGTGTCACACGGAGCGTGAACATGGGAGCGGCGGATCCCCCTCGATGGGGCGCCCCCAAAAAGCGGATTAACGGCGTGCGTAGGCTCGGGTTGGGTACGCGACACAGGTGGGGTTGGAGGCGTCTCGTGAGCACGGTGACCAGTGGCGTGGCGTTGCGGTGTCCGGTGTGCGGTGCCCCTGCGGAGCTGCGGTCGGTCTTGACCGACAAGGGCTTCGCGGTAGCGCGGGTGACGCTCGTGGCGCACATCTGCGATGCGCACGGGGTCGACATCGACGATGCGGCAGATCAGGTCGATCAGCTGCGCTGGGAAGCGACGTCGCACGAAGAGGCGTGAGCCCACGGCCCGCGACCGACGGTCCGAGATCGGGTGACGGGAAATCGGTCTACGACTTCTTCTCTTGTGGATCTGGCGTCGGCTCGCTCGAGCGCCCAGACGGCAGCTCGGTCTGCTGCGGCGGCGTGGGCTCGCTCGGCCGGCCCGTCGGCGGCGGCACCTTCGACATCGGCGTGACCTCGGGCGGCCGGGTGATCGGGCTGCGTCCTGGCAGCACGGGCGTGGTCTCGGGGGCGCGCGCACGCCCGGTCAGAGCGGGCTGCGGCTCCGTCGGCGGCCGAGCGGAGTTGGCGCCCGTCGCCGGCCGCGCCGTGCCCACCAAGGCCCCGCTGACCGGCCGGGCTCCCGCGAGCGGACTCCCGGCAGGCGGTGTCGCGGTGCTCGGCGGTCGCGCCGGATTGCCTGCGCTGATCGGCCGGGCCGGGTTGCTGCCGCTGATCGGTCGCGCGGCTGGATTGCCGCCGCTGATCGGTCGCGCGGCCGTCGCGGCCAACGTCCGCGACGCCGGCCGCGGCTTGGCCAGGTTGCGCTGCATCTGCGCCAGCCTGCCGAGCTGCTCCATCAACCGCACCAGTCGGCCGTGCTCGAAGGGCTTCTCCAGCGTGGAGAGCATCTCGCCGCCTTCCGCGGGCCGCGCGGGCGCCAGCTCGCCCGGGGGAACGAAGATGACCACCGCCTCGGGCCGGCCTTGCGCGCGCAGCTTCTCGTAGAGCTCCAGACCGGTGATGCCGGGCAGGCGCACGGCCACGCAGACCACGTGGAAGTCCGATTCACGCAAGCGCTGCAGGGCCACGCTGGGAGATCGGGTGATCTCCACCTCGAACGCAGGCGCCAACGACGTGCGGAGGCTCTCGAGGAGGGCCTCGTCGTCGTCCACCATCAGCACCCGAAAGCGCGTCGAGTCCATCCGGGTCGCTAGTTTAGGCGCTCGCGCGCACATTTCCAGCGTCAGGCGGGCGGACGGCCCGTGACGCTTGCATTTCACCTGGCGGCGTTTGACGCTGAGGTGTGCGCATTCGCTTCACAGTGGCGGGGTTGATGGCGCTGGCGGCCTGCAGCGTGCAGCCGCCGAGTGCGCCGGCTCCCGCCCCGACGACGACTCCCGCCCCCGCACGACCCAGCACGCCGCTCCTCCTCAAGGGCAGCTTCAGCGACGGCACGCCGCTCGAGCTCGACGCCCTCAAGGGTCGGCCCTGGGTGGTGAACCTCTGGTTGCCTGGGTGAAGCGCTTGCGTTCGGGAGTTTCCCGAGCTCGAGGAGGTGAGGGCGCAGTACGAATCGCAGGGCGTGGGGTTCCTCGCGCTCTCGATTGACCCGGACCTGTCCGAAGTGACCGAGGCGGCGCAGAAGCTGGGCCTGAGGTTCCAGGTCGCCTCCGGTCCGGGCGATGTGATGCACCCCTTCGGCGTGCGCCAGGTGCCGGACACGATATATCTCGATGCCAGCGGCAAGGTCGTGGCCTTCGACAAGGGGCCGCAGGGCAAGGCGCAGTTCGAGAAGCAGGTGAAGGCGCTGCTCGCGGCGAAGTGATCGCCGGTCTAGACTGCGCGCGTTCCCGGAGCTCCTCAGCATGCGCTTCTCGCCCTTGATCCTCGCCGGTCTCCTCGCCGGCTGCGCCACGGGCGCAGAGACCCAGCAGCCCACCGCGCCCGTCGACGACGGCACGGCGACGCTCAGTGAGCTCCGCACCGTGCGCTCGCGCGTGCGGCACGGCGACGGCCCGAAGGTTCACGCAGAGCTCGCCGCACAGCTCCAGCAGCGGCCCGGCGACAAGCACGTGCTCTTCCTCGACACCGCCGCGGGCATGCCCAGCGAGGCCGCTTGGCAGGCGTTCAAGTCGCAAGCCGCGGACACGCCCAACGACCCCTGGCCGCTGCTCGCCATGGCCATGACGTATCTCGAGTGGGGCATGGTGCCGCAGGCGAGCCAGACGCTCGACAAGGTGGAGGCGCTCAAGCCCGGCTACGTGCCCACCGCGCTGGTGCACGCGCAGCTCCTGCAAAAGGAGAACGACCCCAGCGCCAAGGCCGCGTACGAAGCGCTCAAGGCGCGCGCGGACCTGCCCGAGATCCACGCCGGCCTGGGCGAGCTGGCCATCGCCGCGGGTGACGTCGCCACCGCGAAGACGGAGCTGCAGCTCGCTTCCAAGGGCGACGCCGCGACGCTGGATGTGGAGAAGGCGCTGGCCGCGGTCGCCAAGCAGGATCACGACGACGTGGCCGGGCTCGCGGCGTGGAAGGAGATCGTCGCCATGTCGCCGCAAGATGGGCAGGCGATGGTGGAGCTGGCCAAGCTCGAGGAGTCACAGGGCGACGTGGAGGGCGCGAGACGCGACTTCACCAAGGCCGCCGATCTCCGCGGCATCGACCTCGACACCGCGCAGCACCTGGTGGCGCTCGCCAAGAAGGCCGGCGACACCAAGGGGCTCACCGACGCGCTCACCACGCTCTCGCGCATCGACAAGGACCACGCCGCGCCGGAGCTCGAGCTCGCGCAGCTCGCGGCCAGCCAGAAGGACGGAAAGGGCGCCGAGTCGCACCTTCACGCCGCGCTCGACCGCGAGCCCAAGAACCCGGCGATCCTGCTCGCGCTCGCGCGGCAGCTCCGCGACGACGGCCAGACCCGCGACGCCATCGAGGCCTACGACAACGCCGCCGCGCTCCCCGGCGCGCCGCCCGAGGCCAAGGCCGAGCGCGATCCCCTGGTGGCCGATCTCAAGCTTCCCGAGAAGCCCATCGCTGGCGACGTCAACAGGATCAATATGAAGTTCAGCGCAGAGTTGAATAAATTCTACCACGAGCGCCTGAAGGCCCACCCGGGCATGAAAGGCACGCTCCGCCTGGCCGTCGACGTGGACGCGAGCGGCAAGGTGCTTAGCGTCGGCGTGACGCCGACTGGCCTCGACGACGAGAAGCTGCTCCTGCACGCCTACTTCGTGATGAAGCAGGCCGAGTTTCCCAAGGCCAAGCGCTCGCCCGTCTTCGAAGTGGAGCTCAAGCCGTGAGCGTGAAAACCGGGTTGATGGTCGCAGCGCAGCGCGGATTCGACTTCCTCCGGGGGAAGCGCGTGGGTGCCATCTGCAACCCCACGGCCGTGGACGACACGTTCCGGCACCTGGCGGATCTGCTCCGCGAGGCGAACGGCGTGACGCTGGCGGCGCTCTTCGGGCCGGAGCACGGCGTGCGCGGCGCAGCCCAGGACATGATCGGTGTCGACAGCGATCGCGACCCGAAGACGGGCGTGCCCGTGCACTCGCTGTACGGCAAGACCTTTGATTCGCTCAAGCCCACGCCCGAGAGCCTTCAGGGCCTGGACGCGCTCGTATTCGATATTCAAGATGTTGGAAGTCGATATTACACTTTTGTTTACACGATGGCCCTGTGCATGCAGGCAGCGGCCAAGGCGAAGATCCCGTTCTTCGTGCTGGATCGGCCGAACCCGATTGGCCTGGAGGCCGTCGAGGGCAACATCGTGCACGAGGGCTTCGGCTCGTTCGTGGGCATGTACCCCATCGCCACCCGCCACGGCATGACCGCCGGCGAGCTCGCGAAGTACTTCAACGTCGAGCACGGCATCGGCTGCGAGCTCACCGTCATCGCCTGCGAGGGCTTGAAGCGCTCCATGCTCTGGGAGGACATGGGCCTGCAGTTCGTGCCGCCGTCGCCGAATATGCCCACGCCCGACACCGCGCTGGTGTACCCCGGCATGTGCCTCGCCGAGGGCACCAACCTCAACGAGGGCCGCGGCACCACGCGGCCGTTCGAGATCTTTGGCGCCCCGTACCTCGACCCCGAGGAGTACGCGGCCGCGCTCACGGCCGAGAAGCTGCCCGGCGTGATGTTCCGGCCGCTGCACTTCCTGCCCACGTTCCACAAGCACGCCGGCAAGGACTGCGGCGGCGTGATGATCCACGTGACCGACAAGCGCGCGTTCCTGCCCGTGCGCACAGGCGCGGCGACGATGCTTCATGCCTGGCGGCAGGCGCACACCCGGGGCTTCGCGTGGCGCACCGAGAAGTACGAGTTCGTGGACGACGTGCTCGCGATTGATCTGCTCTTTGGCACGGACAGCGTCCGTAAGGGCATCGAGGCGGGAAAGCCGCTCGACGGCTGCCTCGACGGCTTCGCGACGGATTTGGCCACGTTCCAGAAGAAGCGAGCCCGGCATCTCATCTATTCTTAGGCCATGAAGATCGGCCTCCTCGCCGACAGCACGGGCGACATCGATGCGCTCGAGCGCGGCACCGATCTGCTCGTGTCCAAGGGCGCCGAGCGCATCTTCTTCCTTGGCGGCCGCTACCCCGATGTCGACGAGATGATCCTCCGCAAGCGCGCGCGCCGACGCGGCGATCGGGCGTACAGCGACCAGGACTTCATCGACGACGTGGCGGCATTCCTGGGCGCCAACACCGGCGGCACCAAGGCGCGGCTCGCGGGCGCCGACGAAGAGGACCGCCTGCGCTCCCGCTTCTCGCGCGTGCCCTGCGTGGAGAGCCTCGAGTACCGCGATCCGAAAGTTCCGAAGAAGCTCGTGGAGCTCGTGGGCGACATGCTCGCGTGCCTCGTGCACGACAAGGGCGACCTGGTGAAGGACGACATGGTGAACGCCGTGCTGCTCATCCACGGCAAGAGCCCCGAGCCGAACGTGGTGCAGATTGGGCCGCGGTACTTCGTCACGCCGGGGAGGCTCACGGGCGCGAGCGAGCAGACCTGCGCGCTGCTCGAGACCTCGGCCGCGGAGCTGCGCTTCGAGGCCTTCACGCTCGACGGCACGGCCATCAAGAAGCTCGCGTTCCCGCGCGGCTCCAAGAACAAGATCTCGGTGAAGTGATGCGCGTCGCGCTGCTCGGAGGATCGTTCAACCCGCCGCACGTGGGCCACCTCATGGCCGCGTACTGGACGCTCGCGACCCAAGACGTCGATCGCGTGTGGCTCATGCCCGCGTTCAACCACCCGTTCCGAAAGAACCTCACGCCGTTCGAGCACCGCGTGGCCATGTGCGAGCTCGCCGCGCGTGATGTGGCGCGGGTGGAGGTGAGCCGCATCGAGGCCGAGGTCGGCGGAGAGGGGTGGACGTTCGAGGTGCTCGAGCACTTGCAGAAGACGCGGCCCGACATCCAGCCCAGCCTCGTCATCGGCAGTGATCTGCTGCTCGAGCGCGACAAGTGGCGGCGGTTCGATCGCATTTTGGAATTGGCGAAGCTCATCGTCGTGCACCGCGCGGGCTACGACGTGCCCGAGGCTCGAGGGCCGGTGCTCGCCGAGGTGAGCTCGACCGAAGTGAGGCGGCGGCTGGGCGCGAACGAAGATGTGAGCGAGTGGGTGCCGCGCGCGGTCGCGGAGTACGCGCGCGCGCACAAGCTCTACGTGGGCTGAGGGGGGGAGACATGCGGTGGTTCTGGATTGCAGCGGTCGTGGCGCTCGCGGGATGTCACAACAGTGCGCCGCCTCCGCAGGCGTCCGCGTCGAGCCCGCTGAGCGCGGTGTGCGACGAGGCGGCCAAGAAGGCGCAGAAGTGTGGCGGCATCGCGAACCTCGCGTGTCCCGCGGGAATGGCCTGCGTCGACGACCCGTGCGACAGCTGCGATCCTGCGAAGGGCGGACGCGATTGCGGCGGGATCTGCGTGGCGAGATGAGCTGGCGCATCACGCAGGCGGCGTACCGCGCGCGCATGCTGGCGCGAATCGACACGGCCGAAGCCGAGCGCTACGACGCCGCGGTCGCGCAGCTCAGCGCCCATGATCAGGCCGCGTACTCGCAGGATCTCGTCGAGCTGCCTGTCGGCGCCGGGGTGCTCGATGTCGGCGCGGGCACGGGCGCGCTGTGCAGCATTTTCGTGCAGCGCCGCGGATTACAACTCACGGTGCTCGAGCCATCGCCTACGTCGCGGTTGCGCGGAAGAAATGGAAGCTGCCGGTCCGCGTAGCTCGCTTGGAGCGCTGACATGCTCGAGTCGCCAGAGCGCCCAAGGCTTGCTTCGCTCATCGGCTGGTGCGGCATCATCGGCGCCGGCCTGGTGCTCGCGGGCTGCGTCACGTCCGCTTGGATGTTCGAGCGCGAAGGCTTCGCGTACTCCATCTTCGGCTGCTTCATCTCCGAGCTTGGCGACGTGGTGCACTCGCGCGGCCACGCGGCCTTCAACGGCGGGCTCGCGCTCGGCTCGCTCCCGCTGCTGGTGTTCATGGTGGCCCTGGGTCAAGGCTTCCGGGGCCGGCTCGTGCGGCTCGCGCAGCTCGCTGGGCTCCTGGCGGGCGTCGGCGCGTTCTTCGTGGCGGTCTATCCGATGAACGAGCTCCGGGCGCACATGGCCGCGGCGAATACGTTCTTCTACTCAGGGATGATTTCCTGTTTTGTTTATTCAATTGTGATCTATCGCGGTCCCAGCCCGGTGCCGCGGGCGATGGCGTTCTTTGCCGCGGGCGTGGTTGCGATATTCGCCGCATTCTTGTTCTTGCCGCTGGGCTATCGAGTTGGGCCCGAGCCGACCGTTCTTCGAATCCTTCCCTATCAACATCCGACGTTCTGGATGCCGCCGTTTGTGGAATGGCTGGTGCTCGCGTCCGTACTCGGCTGGGTGCTCACGCTCGCCGTGGCCATGCTGCGCCAACGTTCCGCTTGACCCGCGAGCCTGGCTCCGACCTGATCGAGCGATGCCCAAGGGCCACTTCACCCAGAGTACGACCGTGCTCTTCGAGCACGCGCCCTCGCTCGACGTGCTCGCTGCCGCGCTGGGCGGTTTCACCATCGCGCGCCGAATGGAGGACCCCGGCCCGCCGTGGATGGGAGGCCCGTCGCTGCTGATACCCATGCGGCCCGAGGTGAACGGGTACGTCCTCATCGACATCGTCCCGCAGCCCTGGCCCGATCGGATGGGCGACCCCAAGCAGCACGTGGATCTCTTCGGTGCATGGGCGCTCGGCTGGTTCGGTCCGTTCGTGTATCCGGGCAACCTCATGCGCGCGAAGGCAATGAGCTTCGGCTGGCGCGGCGCCAAGGAGGTGGCCGAGCGGCACACGTCCTTCGTGCGAATCAAGGCCAGCTACGTGCTCGGCGCCTCGAATCAAGCTCAAGTGCTCCCGGCCGACTACGCGCCGTTGCCGGAGCTGCAGCTCGTGACCGAGCTCGCGCGCGCGGTGATGAAGGCGCCGCACGCGCTCGCCTACTTCAACCCGAACGGCGAGGTGCTGCGCTCGCCCGAAGGGCTCGATGAAGATCTCACCTGGTGCCGCGAGCACGACCTGCCGCCGCTGCCGGTTTGGGCGAACGTGCGGATGTTCGCGATTGACGAGCTCCCGGGCTGGTCGCTGATGGATACCGTGGGCATGGAACAGCTCGACGTCCAGGATCACGAGGCGTGCTTTCAGACTGGTAAATACAAACCTCAAGAAGTCGATAAGTTTCTGCGAAATTCGACTCTGTATGTCCTCAACGAGGGCCGCACCATCAACGATGGCGACACCATGGATGGCCCTGGTGGCATCCCGTGGCAGGCCTTTGCTTTCGAGGAGAGCTTGACCCCGCGGAACCGGCCGACGCTTCGGTGGCTGCCCCTCGACGGGACCCGTGCGCCGCCGCCGGTGGGGCCGAAGTAGCCACGGGGAACCACGCTCGCGAGCGTTGGACGCGCCCGCAGGTTTGTGCGCCGCTACGCGACCGAATCGATCAATTGCTGGGCTGCGAATCGGGCGCCGTCGCTTCGGATTTCCATGGCGCGCGCGCGCGACGCGACGTCGGGTTGTAAGGCCTGCTCGACCGCGCGCGTGAGCGACTCGGCCGTCGGCGCGCTCGGCGCATGTGCGACGCCGATGCCGAGCTTCTGCACGCGGTCGGCCCAGTAGTGTTGATCATACATTTGAGGAATCACGACCTGCGGCGCACCCGCGCGCGCGGCCGCGGTCGTGGTCCCCGCGCCGCCGTGGTGGACGACGGCCGCGACTCGCTTGAACAGCGCTTGCTGATTGACCTCATCGATCGCCAGGCAATCCGGCGCATCGTCGACGGGCATGAGCTCCGCCCAGCCTCGCGACAGGATCGCGCGACGGCCCAGCGCACGCGCGGCCGTGATCATCGCGCGGCTCGCGTTTGCAGGCGCGCGAATGCTGCCGAAGCCGAAGTAGACGGGCGGCGCACCCGCGTCGAGAAACGCTCGCAGCTCAGGCGCGAGCGGACGCTCGTCGTGAAGAATCCAAGCGCCCGTCTGAAGCACGCGCTCGTCTGGTGTCTCTGGCCAGGGGCCGAGCGTCGCGTCCGCCGCGAGCCACGGACGCTTCGTGAGGATGTGCGCGCGCACGTCGCTGATCGGTGCGAGCTCGAGCTTCTCGCGTTGGGCGTTGAGCGGCGCGGCCCAGGTGAGGTTCCACCGCTCGGCGTCGCGCGCCCAGAGCTCGCTGTGGTCGGGCAGGGCGTCGCCGGGCTTGTCGCCGAGCATGCCGAGCACCGGTGGCGCGTGATGCTTCGAGGGCAGCACTGCGGGACAGAACGCGGCGAACACGTACGGCACGCCCAGCTTCTCCGCGACCGACGGCGCTGCGATCTGCAACGCCGTCGCGCCGACGATGACGTCGCAACCGCGAGCGGCCTCAGCGATCGTCGCGAACTGCGCGACCACGGTCCCTTCGATCATCTGCTTGCGCTGCTCGGGCGGGAGCGGCGCAGCTGTCGCGCTCGCTTTCCCCGTCGAGCGCAGCTCCGGGCCGATGGTTGTAACCGGAATGTTAAGGCTCTCGATCCACGCACGGAAGTCTGGCGGGACCACAACGCGCACCTCGTGGCCGAGCGCCTTCAGTTGCACGGCCAGCGCCACCACCGGCTGCACATCCCCTCGCGATCCAATCGTCGACAGCAGGGCGCGCATCGCAACTCCCTCCCGAAAATTGCGACGCGATTTTCATCGAGAGAATGGGACTTGCGGCAATCCCCATGGGCGGCGATAAGTTGAGAATCGGGGCGGTCGACGTGATGTATGCGCCATGACCATCGAATCCACCCCGGCCCGCACATCGAAGGCACTCCACATCGGCCTCTGGGTCGTCCAGATCCTGCTGGGCGTGACCTTCGTCGGCACCGCACTCTGGAAGGCGCTCACGCCCATTCCGAAGTTGGCGTCGATGATTCCCTGGGCCGGCCAGGTGTCGCCCGCGTTTTTGTACTTTACGGCGCTCGTCGATTTTCTCGGCGGTCTGGGGCTGGTGCTGCCGGCGGCCACGCGCATCAAGCCGGTGCTCACGCCGGTCGCCGCGCTGGGCTGCGCCGCACTGCAGCTCGCCGCGATCGTCTTTCACACCTCGCGCGGCGAAGTTGCGAATACGCCTTTTAACTATCTGCTCGTCGCGCTGTCGGTCTTCGTCTTCTGGGGCCGGCAGTTCAGGGCGCCGATCGCGCCGCGGCAATGAAGTTTCGCGCCTGCTACGATGCGCGCGTTTCGGACGTGGGAGCACCGATGGCGTCGCGTGGAGTTGCGCTCGGGTTCATGGCGGTCGTGTCGCTCTGGGGTTGCGGGAGCTCGAGCATCGTCCGGGGCGCGACCGGCAGCAGCAGCGGCGGCACGTCGAGCTCAGGCAGCACCGGCCTGAGCGGCACCTCGGGCCACTCCACCGGTACGAGCGGTGTCACCTCCTCCAGCGGCGGCACGACGGGCACGTCGATGGCGTCGGACTTTCCGAGCCAAGCCGTCCTCGTCGGCGGACTGCCCAGCTACCTGCCGGGGCTCTTCGCGGCCGATGGCGGGAGCGCGGGCGGTCCGTGCTTGAGCGAGCCCACGCTCGATGCGCTCGTGCCGCGCAACTGGACGCCGCTGCACTTCGAGTGGGCTCCCACCGGAACGGAGAACGTCTTCGAGCTGCGGCTGCACGTGGCCAACCAGGTGAACGACCTCGTGGTCTACACCTCGAGCACGAGCTACGAGCTCGACGGCGCGGTGTGGTCGGCGCTCGAGTCGCACAGCGCGGGGCAGGACGTGCAGATCAGCCTGCGCGGCGCCTCGCTCGTCTCGGGCGCGCTCACCTCGGGGCCCGACACCGGCGCGATGGGTGCGATTCACCTGTCCACCGCTGAGGCTGCGGGCGCGGTGGTGTACTGGACCTCGAGCGATGGCACGGCGTTCAAGGGCTTCTCGGTCGGCGCGGACTCGGCCGGCGTGGTGCTCACGCCTTCGCTCGCCGGCGCGACCTCGAACGGCTCGGCCACGAATTGCGTGGCGTGCCACGCGAGCTCGCCCGACGGAAAGCTCGTGCTCTACACGCGCGACGACGACGCGGGCACGCGCGCGCTCGACGCGCGGCAGGTGGGCGACGCGGGCGCGCCCGACCCCAGCCAGGTCTCGCCGGCTGCGCTGCAGCTGCTGGGGCGCAATCGACAGTTCGCGCCGGTCACGTCGGCTGCGCACTACGGCCCTGGCGATGCAAAGTCGGTCTCCATCTTCCAGAACCCGGACGACAGCAACCTCTACGACCTCATCTGGACCAACCTCCAGGCGACCGACACGAGCTCGGCGAACTGGGGCGTCATCGCGCGCACGGGCGATGGGCGGCAGGCGGCGTCGCCGAGCTGGCGTCACGATGGAACGGCGGTGGCGTACGTGTCTGCGCCGAGCGTGGGCGAGGGCGTCATCTCCGACGTCACCGCGGCCGATCCCGACTACGACATCTACGTCGTCCCCTACAACGACGGGGCCGGTGGCGCGGCCGCGCCGCTCGCGGGCGCGAGTGATCCGGCGTACCGCGAGTTCTACCCGGTGTACTCGCCGGGGGACTCGCTCATCGCCTTCACGCGGCACGACCAGGCCGCCAACTCGTACAACCAGCCGGCGTCGGAGGTGTGCGTGGTGCCGTCGAATGGGGGCACGGCCACGCGGCTGCGCGCGAACGATCCGCCGGCGTGCACGGGCCTGGTGAGCCCGGGCCTGACGAACTCGTGGCCGCGCTGGGCGCCGCAAGCCACGCAGATTGGCAATGAGCGCGTGTACTGGATGGTGTTCTCGTCGAAGCGGCACGCCTCGAGCGTCGACGGCAATGGCGCGATGATCCCGCAGCTCTACGTGGCCGGCGTGGTGACCCAGGTGCGCTCCGACGGCAGCGAGGTCGTAGAGCACGACTACCCGGCGCTCTATGTGCGCTCGCAGAACCCGGAGCAGAGCAACCACACGCCCGCGTGGGATGTGTTCCAGCTCGAGTTTCAGTAGCCGCGCTCAGGGGCCGAGCGGGAACCGGCGGGTGCCACCTGGTGTCGGAGGGCCATCCCAGGAGGTCCCATGTTCATCCGCATCGCCGAAGTACAGCTCCAGTCCGCGCTCGCCAACGAGGCCCGGCGCATCTATGCCGAGCAGGCCGCGCCGCGCGTGCTCGCCGCGGAAGGGAGCGCCGCGTGCTACCTGCTGGAGCCGGTGGAGCCTTCGGCGCCGCACCTCGCGTGCACCGTGTGGCACAGCGAGGACGCAGCGCGCGCGTACGAGCAGAGCGGCGCGGCCGCGCAGGTGGCGGGGCTGATTCGCTTTGCGTTCGCGTCGGCGCCGGTGCTGCGCAGCTAACGCAAGTCCGCCTGACGCGCGTCAGTGCTCGCCGAAGCGCTTCTCACCCGCGATCACGCGAATCGGCAGCCGGTTGCCCTGCGGCGGAATGGGACACGTCGCGAAGTGGCTGAAGGCGCAGGGCGGGTTGAGCGCGCGGTTGAAGTCGAGCACCACGTGGCCTTCGGCCGGCGCGTCGGCGTAGAGGAAGCGGCCCGCTCCGTACGACTCCTTCTTGTTGGTCTCGTCGCCGAAGATGAAGAAGAGCTGCGTGTCGCCCGGCTCCTGGATCGGCCGCAGCCGGTACTCCTTGCCGTCGATCGTGAAGATGGCCACGCCCGGCACGGGCTGGTCCTCCACCTGGCCGAGGATGTTGGGCACGGGGATCGTGGCGCCGGGCGTGGGCTCCCAGCGCGCGACCACGCGCCACGCCAGGTCCGGCTCCCACGCGGGAATGCCGGCGAAGTTCTTCCGCGCGGGCGCGTTCGGATCCTTGATGCGCAGCCCCACGCGATCGCCGCGGACGATGGCGAAGATGTGCAGGCCCGCGACGTCGAGCACGTCGGGCTCGCCATCGGCGTCGGTCTTCAGCGGGCCGCCGGTGAACGGCTTTCCCGCAATCGCCACGGCGATGCCCGCGGCCGGCTGAAAGCCGATCTTCTTCCCCTCGCGCGTGAACGTGCCCAGGTGCGCAGGGCAGGGCGCGGGCACCTGGATCTTCGCGTCGGCCGCGGAGCCGGCGGGGTTCGCGCCCTCGTCGAGCCAGTCGAGCCCCACGAGCGTGAGCCAGCCGTCCTCGGCGCGCAGCCGCGATTCGCGCTTGGCGCGGAAGGCGCGCGTCTGCTCGGCGAGCTCCTGCGGGGTCGGCTGCGCGGTGAGCAGGATCGCGGGAATGAGGGACATGAGCATCGACGCTCCCTGGGAGGCGCAACCATAGCGAGCGTCGACTCGACGCGCTCCACGCTTTCGGATAGTTCGCGCTCCTCGAATTCGGGAGCCGCCGATGCGCGCACGTTTCTTCCTCTCGACCGCGGCCCTGCTCGCGGCGATCTCGCTGAGCGGCTGCGGCTCCAAGTGCGACGCCACCAGCTGCGGTGGCTGCTGCGACACCGACGGCAAGTGCCAGGCGCCCAGCGACGCCAGCTGCGGCGTCAACGGCGAGAGCTGCAACGCTTGCAGCGCGGGCCAGCACTGCTCCGCGCTCCTCGGCCAGTGCCAGTTCGGGACGTCGGCGGCCAACGGCAGCGGCAACAACAGCGGCGCCAACGGGAGCGGCAACGGATCGGGCAGCACGGGCGCGAGCGGCACGGGCGCCTCGAGCGGCAGCACCGGGACCAGCGCGACGGCGAGCTCGACGGGCGGAAGCAACGGCACCACCTCCACGAGCCAGGCCTCGAGCAGCACCGGCGGCGTGACCACCACCACCAACACCGGCGGCACCTCGGGCTCCACCGGCGGCACGACGAACGGGAGCAGCACCAACGGCACCACCACCGGAACCACCGGGGCGTGCTCGTCCTCGTCGGTCACGCCGACGCAGGCGCCCGTGGACATCTACCTGATGCTCGATCAGTCCGGCTCGATGTCGGACCAGACGGCGAACGGCACCACCAAGTGGGAGGCCGTGACCAGCGGCCTGCAGACGTTCCTTCAGCAGCAGAGCTCACAGGGCATCTCGCTCGGGCTTCAGTTCTTCGCGCTGCCCGCGGCGAGCTCGAGCTGTCCCAGCGTCTGCAACACCACCACCGATGTGAACAACTGCGAGGCGGGCGGCGGCTTCTGCTTTGGCAACGGCGACGCGTGCAGCGGCTGCGGCGGTGGCGACTCGTGCACCGCGAGCGACTACGCCACGCCGGCGGTGGAGATCGCGCCGCTCCCTGGAAACGCCACGCCCATCGGCACCTCGATCGCCGCGCACGGCCCGAGCACCAGCACGCCCACCTCGGCCGCGCTGCAGGGCGCCATCGATCACGCCTCGGCTTGGGCGCAGGCGCACACCGGCCACACCGTCGTCGACGTGCTCGCCACCGACGGCGACCCGACCGAGTGCGACACCAACCTCGCCGACATCCAGGCCATTGCTGCTGCGGGCTTGAGCGGCTCGCCGAGCATCAAGACGTTCGTGATTGGCGTGGGATCGTCGCTGAGCACGCTCGACGGCATCGCCCTGGCGGGCGGCACGACCAGCGCGCACATCATCGACACCTCGACCAACGTGGGCGACGCCATGCTCGCGGCGATGAACACCATCCGCGTCCAGGCGCTGGGCTGCGCGTATGGCATTCCGCGCGTGAACGGCAACCTTCCTGACGCGGCGCTCATCAACGTGGAGCTGACGGTGGGCGGCAGCTCGGCGGAGATCCCGAACGTGGCGAACGCGTCGGCGTGCCCGGCCAGCGGTGACGCCTGGTACTACGACGACCCCAGCGTGCCCCAGCACGTGGTGCTCTGCTCGAGCACCTGCAGCGCCGTGGGCAACGATCCCACGAGCAGCGTCAACCTCCTGCTGGACTGCCCGACGATCCACTGATCGACGGCTCCGGCTCGCCCGTCGGAAAGATCGACACGCCGAAGGTGAAGCCGGCGCGGAGCTCGAGCAGGTCCTGGCCGTCCGAGCGCGCGGTGCGCACGGCAACGTCCACGGTCAGGTTCTCGCGCAGCGAGAAGATCGCGCCCAGGAGGCCGGAGCCGGTGTTCTGCGCGCCCACGTGCTCGAACCAGAATTCACTCACCGGCCGCACGGTCCAATCGAAGGGGCCTTCGATGATGGCACCGCCGACGAGGTCGAGCTGCCCGAGCCGCGAGTCGGCGACGTAGCCGTTGAGGTGCACGGTCGCGGCCGGCCAGCGCTGGGAGGCGATGACCGCGCCGGACGCTCCGAAGTGCCCCTCGGCTCCGACCGGCGGCAGCAACACGCCCACCTCCGTGGCCACACTCGGACCGGTGGCGCCCTGAAGGCAGCCGTTGCGGAGCACGAACTTCGCGGTGAGCTCGCCGTTGAATACGTCGCCCGCGGGCGGCGACAGGAACGTCGCCTGGGTGTTGAGCACAATCTCCATTCGATGCAGCACGCCCACGTTCAGCACCAGGCCCGGGTCGTAGAGCCAGGTGCCCTGGCTGTGGATGACCTGAGTCGGCCCGAGCTCGAGCTCGAGCTCGCCCTGCGCGGCGACGTCGGCGTCGGTTTCGTCGAACGGGCGGTATGCCTCGGCACGCGCAGGCCACAGCAGCGCGAGCGCGAACAGCGCGCCCAGCGGGCGAATCATGGCGCGTCGTGAAAGACCAGCATGCGTCCCTTCTTCGGGTCGCAGACGTAGGCATTGCCGCGATCGTCGACGGCGGCGCAGTGCGCGTCCTCGGCGGTGGGGAGCGTCTGCAGGGCCTGGAGCTCGCCCTTGTCACCCACGGACATCACCGTCAGCGTCGCCTCGTCGCCGCCCGGGACATACAGGCGATGGAGCGCCGGCGCGTAGGCGATGATGTCCACGCCCTTGCCGGACTTGGCCTCGCCGCGCTTGGCGCCGTCGTGCGCCACGTCGAGCGCGGTCGCCTTGCCCTCGTCACAGCCCACGAAGAGCAGGGCACGCTGCGGATCGAGCGCGATGCCGCGCGCGCCGGTGCAGCCGTTCTTCCACTGGGCCACGACCGCGTGCTTGGCGAGATCGATGACGTACGTGGTGTCCTTCCACGAGTGTGCGTACGCGCGTCCACGCGGCGGATCGACCGCGAGCGACTCAGGCCCGTCGTCGACCTTGATGTCCGCCACGTGCGTGAGCGCGACCTTCGGCGACTTCTCGAGCTTGAACACCTCGATCGCCCTGTTCCGCGGCTCGGTGACCCACACTTCGCCGCTGGGCTCCACGAAGCGCACGTAGTCGGGTCCGGCCGCGAGGTCCTGCCTGGCCACGATCTGCCTCGTCGACGGATCGACCACGACCAGCTGCCTGTGCCCGCGATCCGAGGCGAAGACGAAGCCCGCGCCAAAGTCGGCCGAGGTCGAGCCTGCACCATGGCCCCCCGCCATCGGCTCGGTGCTGAAGCCGGAGATCGTCTCCACGCTCTGGGTCTTGGGATCGATGAGGTTCAAGTTGCCGGTCTTGGCGCTGGGGATGAGCACCTTGCCGAGCGCCGGCGAGAAGAAGATGTCGTCGAAGCCGACTCCGGATGCGCCGCCGGGCATGACCACCGGCGCCGCAGGCGTGACGGCGGCGAGCGTCAATGCAGCGAACGTGGCGACGAGCATGTGAACCTCAAAAGCCGGGCGCTTGGTATACCGCGGCATCGGGCACGAGGCCCGATCTCGTGAGGGAAAACCCATGTTCCAACTCGCACTCGGAGTGATGCTCGCCGCCGCACCCGCGCTCGACGGCGCGCGCATCGAGCAGCTCACCGGCGCCAAGGGCGCGCTCGATGTGAAGGAGGGCGTGTTCAAGGTCAGCGCGCCGCGAACGGATCTCGCGGTCACCGTCGCGGGCGTGAAGCTCGTGCCGGCGCAGGGGCTCACCTCGTGGGCCGCGTTCACGAGCGTGGGCGATCACACCGAGGTCATGGGCGACATGACGCTCACCGAGGACCAGGTGAATCCCGTCATGAGCGCGGCGCTCGACGCGGGACTGCAAGTGACCGCACTCCACAACCACTTCTTCTGGGATTCGCCGAAGGTGATGTTCATGCACATCGGCGGCATGGGCCAGACCGATGCGCTCGCCACCGCGGTCGGAAAGATCTTCGCGAAGATCAAGGAGACGTCGGGCGGGAAGGGCGTCATTCCCCACCTCGACCTCGACGCGAGCAAGAGCAGCATCGATCCGAAGAAGATTGACGCCGTGCTCAGCCGGCCCGGAACGCTCAAAGACGGCATCTACAAGGTCGTCATCGGCCGCGAGACCAAGATGAGCGGCCACGACATGGGCAACGCGATGGGCGTGAACACCTGGGCCGCGTTCGCGGGCAGCGATGCCAAGGCCGTCGTCGACGGCGACTTCGCGATGCTCGAGTCGGAGCTCCAGGGCGTGCTCAAGGCCTTGCGCGGCGCGGGGATCAACGTCGTCGCGATTCACCAGCACATGGCCGGGGAGCAGCCGCGCATCCTCTTCCTGCACTACTGGGGCGTGGGCACGACCACCGAGCTCGCCAAGGGCCTGGCCTCGGCGCTGGCCCAGACGCAGGTGAAGTGATCCGAGCAGGTTCGCTCCGAGCGAAAACTCACGGCCGAGCTGCGTGCCAACACGCGCGATCGCTGGAATCGTGCGCTCCGATTGCGCCCATTTGGAGGCGCCAATTCGAGCGTGCCTATGCTCTCGCCTTCACCTGCGAGGCGCACATGTACGAGCAAGCCGAGCCGATGGTGATCCACAAGTCGAGCCCCACGCCGTGGGTGCTGCTCCTGCTGTTGGTGGCCGTGGCCAGCGTGGCGGGCTACCTGGGGTACCAGCGCCTCGCGGCGAGCGACGCCCGGCTCACCGACGCGAGCGGCCGCGTGGCCGCGCTGCAGAGGCAGATTGACGCCGACGCGCAGACGCGACCGCGCTCAGCGCGCAGGTGCTGCAGCTCCAGAACGAGAAGACCTCGCTCGCCACCGAGCGCGAGAACCTCGCGCGCGACGTGGCCGACAAGAACGACCAGCTCGCGCAGCTGCAAGGCACCTACGACGCGCTCCAGGACAAGATGAAGGCCGAGATCGCCCGCGGCGACATCCAGCTCAGCCGCAGCCAGGGCAAGCTCCGCGTGGACCTCGTCGACAAGGTGCTCTTCGACTCCGGCGAAGCGACGATCTCCAAGCGCGGCGAGGAGGTCCTGCAGCGCGTGGGCGCGGTGCTGGCGAGCATCGACGACAAGCAGATCCAGGTCTCGGGCCATACGGACGACTCGCCCATCTCGCCGCGGCTCACCACCCAGTTCCCCACCAACTGGGAGCTCTCGGCGGCCCGCGCGACGAACGTGGTGCGCTTCCTGGCGGAGAAGGGCGGCGTCCCCGGCAAGCGCCTGGTCGCGAGCGGCTATGGCCCGTACGAGCCCATCGCCAGCAACGCCTCCGCGGCCGGCCGCGCGCGCAACCGGCGGATCGAGATCCTGCTCACGCCGCTCCTGGACCCGCACACATCGGTCGCGGCCAAGGCCAAGCCTGCGAAGCCGACCAAGCCTGCAGCCGCGCGCGTCGGACGGCGCAAGTAGCCCCGCTCACTTCGCCCGGCGGCCAGAGGGCTCGAGCGACTCGTCGAGGAACGCCATCAGCTCGCGTTTGGCGTTCTCGAGGCGGTGCGTCGAGTCGCGCGACAGGCCTCTCACCCGCGACGAGTCCATGACGGCCTGCAGCGCGGTGAGAACAGCCGACACATCGTGGAGGAGGGAACGACGCAGGGGATCCAAGGCACGCTCGGAGGAGGCGAGAACAACTTCGCCCGCCTCGCCGCTCCAAGGGAACCTGCATGGTCTGGCCGTTTCCGTTTCCGGATGTTCCACGCTGCGATCCGTCCGGTGTGACGATCTTCGTGGCCAAGCCAGTAGTACGATCGTACCATCGCTGGCGGCACCGTATCGATGCCCCCCTTCGATGCGATTGCCCGCCCCTGGTCGTCCGACCGGGGGCGTTTCATTTCAGGAAGCGCTTGGACCCCGCTCAGCTCAGCTTGCCGGTCTCTTGAAGCTGGCGGCCCAGGCCCGTGCGCTCGTTCGGCGTGAGCGACTTCCAACGATGAAGGCGGGCTTGGGCGATGCTGGCGGCGGGCGTTCCCTGGGCGCTCTCGAGCTCGCGCTCCAGCTCGGCGATCCGACGCTGACAGAACGCGTCGATGAGCTCGTCGAAGGTCTTCATGGAACGGCCGCCCCCTGAAGCCAAGACGATCGCACGGCCTCCCGGTAACGCCTGGCGTGATCCACTTCAGCCCGGACGGAATCGGCGCGCCCCCGGCGACCGATGTTAGACATCTGCCCTCTTCGACGGAGGGGCACGATGAAGATCACGCGCAGCTCGCAAGTGGATTGGGTGGACGCGCTCCAGCGCGGCAAGTTCTCTCAGCGCCGCAAGCCGCTGGGCGGCGCCAAGATGCAGGCCAGCCTCTACGAGCTGCCACCGGGCAAGAAGTCCTTCCCTTTGCACGCGCACGCCATCACCGAAGAGGCGATGTTCGTCGTCTCAGGGCGCGCCCAGGTGCGCACGCTCGAGGGCCTCAGCGAGATCGGCCCGGGCGACTTCGTGTCGTTCCCGCCGGGTGGCCCGGCGCACCAGGTCGTCAACCATGGCCCCGAGCCGCTCACCTACCTCGCCATCTCCGTGAACATGGCCGGTGCGGACATCGTCGAGTACCCGGACTCGGGCAAGATCGCCTGCTCGCAGGGCAGCTATCCCACGGGCAAGCGCTTCCTCTTCAAGACCGGAGACGCGGTCGACTACTTCGACGGGGAGCCGGACGCCGTCTCCTGACGACGACGTCAGCCGTCGCGAGGTTGCCGTCGCGGGCCCCACGGGCAAGCGCCTGGTCTCCGCGGCTGTCCGTGCCGCGGACCGACCCATTGAATGGCCGTCACCGGCTCGCTTGCGCACGCCCTCATCGGTTTGCAGCTTGGCTGGCATGGGCGTGCCGTCGGACATGGTCGAGCTGGCCGAGATCGAGCTGCACGGCCGGCGGTTCCGCTACCGCAAGGCCGGCAAGGGCTCGCTCGTGCTCCTGCTGCACGGCATCGCAGGGAGCTCGGCGACCTGGGCCAGCATCATCCCGCGGCTCAGCGGCGCGCACACCGTCATCGCCCCCGACCTGCTGGGCCACGGCGAGTCCGCCAAGCCGCCGGGCGACTACTCGCTCGGCGCCTATGCGAACCTGATTCGCGATCTCCTCGAGGCGCTGGAGCTGCCGCGGGGCACCATCGTCGGACACTCGCTCGGCGGCGGCGTGGCGCTGCAGTTCGCCTATCAGTTCCCGGAGCGCTGCGAGCGGCTCGTGCTGGTGTCGAGCGGCGGTCTGGGCCGCGAGGTCCACCCCATTCTGCGGGCCGCGGCGCTGCCCGGCGCGGAGCTCGTGCTGCCCTGGCTCGCCGTGGGGGCGGACCGCGGCATCGGGACGCTCATCAAGGCGATGGGGAAGCTCGGCTTCCGGGAGAGCGCCGACCTCGGCCAGACCTGGCGGAGCTTCGTCTCACTCGAGCAGCCCGAGGCGCGGCGCGCCTTCCTGCACACGGTGCGCGGCATCATCGATCTCGGCGGCCAGCTCGTGAGCGCCACCGACAAGCTCTACCTCGCCGAGGGGCTGCCCACGCTGATCATCTGGGGCGAGCGCGATCCCCTGATTCCCATGCGCCACGGGCAGCGGAGCCACGACCTCATGCTCGGCAGCAGGCTGGAGATCTTCCCCGGCGCAGGCCACTACCCCTACCTCGACGACCCGGAGCGCTTCGCGGCCATCCTCCTCGACTTCATCCGCACCACCGAGCCCCCGCCCTTCGACCCGAACCAGCTGCGCGCGCGCCTGCGGGCCGGTCGAGCGATCGTCCCGGCGCAGGTGACCACGCACTAAGCCTGCCCGCACGACGAACGGTGAGGCGTGCGCTCCGGGTTAGGCGTCGGGCCGCGCCGGGTCTGGCCGTCAGCGAGGAAGAATCGCTCGTTTCGGGCGGTTTTGCGGGGGCTGTGCGAGGACAGCACGGAGCCCCGGCAGCAGGGTAAACCCGCGAAAAAAACGGGGTAGCCCCTCAAAAACAGCCAAGCCCCTCAAGGAGGGGCTTGGCTTTTGTCTCATTTTCTGAGATCGAACGCCCCCACCATGGCCAACATCACTCTCGACCGCATTCGGAACATCGGCATTTCCGCCCACATCGACTCGGGCAAGACCACGCTCACCGAGCGCATCTTGTTCTACACGGGTCGCATCCACGCGATTCACGAGGTCCGCGGCAAGGACGGCGTGGGCGCCAAGATGGACTCGATGGAGCTCGAGCGCGAGAAGGGCATCACCATCCAGTCTGCAGCCACGTACTGCATCTGGAAGGGCTCCAAGGAGCAGTTCCCGGACCACAACATCAACATCATCGACACCCCCGGGCATGTGGACTTCACCATCGAGGTGGAGCGCGCGCTCCGCGTGCTCGACGGCGCCATCCTGGTGCTCGACTCGGGCAAGGGCGTGCAGAGCCAGTCCATCACCGTGGACAAGCAGATGAAGCGGTACGGCGTTCCGCGCATCGCCTACGTGAACAAGATGGACAACCCCGGCGCGAACTACGACCGCGTCGCGCAGATGCTGAAGGACAAGCTTGGCCACCACCCGGTGAAGCTGCAGGTGCCCATCGGCCAGGAGGACAAGTTCTCCGGCATCATCGACCCCATCGTCGGCAAGGCGTTCTACTTCGACGGCGAGAACGGCGAGAACATCCGCATCGAGGACGTGCCGGCGGAGTTCGCCGAGGCGGCCAAGGCGCGCCGCCAGGAGATCGTGCAGGGCGTGGCCGACGTGGACGACCAGCTCGCGGAGAAGTTCCTGGCCGACGAGCCGGTGAGCAACGAGGAGCTCTGGGCGGCCATCCGCCGGGCCACCATCGCGCTCAAGATGACCCCGGTGATGTGCGGCAGCGCCGTGCGCAACAAGGGCGTGCAGCTGCTTCTCGACGGCGTGATCCGCTACCTGCCCAATCCCACCGAGGTGGTGAACCAGGCGCACGACCAGGCCAACAACGAGGCCAAGATCGTCCTCTCGAGCGACTTCGACAAGCCGTTCGTGGGGCTGGCCTTCAAGCTCCAGCAGGACAAGTACGGCCAGCTCACCTACTTCCGCGTCTACCAGGGCACGGTGAAGACGGGCGACACCATCATCAACACCTCGAACCAGATGCGTAAGGTGCGCGTGCCGCGCATGTTCCGCATGCACTCCGACGACCGCGAGGAAGTGTCGCAGGCCACCGCGGGCGACATCGTGGCGCTCTACGGCATCGAGGCCAGCTCGGGCGAGACCTTCACCGACGGCAAGCTGAACTACACGCTCACCTCGATGCACGTGCCCGCGGCGGTGATCTCGCTCGCGGTGAAGCCCAAGAACCGCGACGCGGAGGCCAACTTCTCCAAGGCGCTCAACCGCTTCACCAAGGAAGACCCCACCTTCCGCGTGCACCAGGACGAGGAGAGCGCGGAGACCATCATCTCGGGCATGGGCGAGCTCCACCTCGACATCTACATGGAGCGCATGAAGCGCGAGTACAACTGCGAGGTCATCGCCGGCAAGCCGCAGGTGGCCTTCCGCGAGACGGTCACCCAGCGCGGTGAGTTCGCGTACACGCACAAGAAGCAGACCGGCGGCTCCGGTCAGTTCGCGCGCGTGTGCGGGTACCTCGAGCCGCTGCCGGCCGAGGCGGTGGAGACCTACGAGTTCGTGGACGACATCGTCGGCGGCAGCATCCCCCGCGAGTTCATCCCCGCGTGCGACAAGGGCTTCAAGGAGGCGATCAAGAAGGGCGCCCTCATTGGCTTCCCTGTCGTGGGTGTGCGCGCGCTCATCAACGACGGCCAGGCACACGACGTGGACTCCAGCGAGCAGGCGTTCAAGACCGCCGCGCTCATGGGCTTCCGCGAGGGCTACGCCGCCGCCAAGCCGACCATCCTCGAGCCCATCATGAAGGTGGAGATCGAGGCGCCGATGGAGTTCCAGGGCTCGGTGGTGGGTCAGGTGAACCAGCGCCGCGGCGTGATCATGGAGACCAAGACCGAGGACCAGACGGCGATCGTCGTGGCCGAGGTGCCGCTGAACACCATGTTCGGCTACTCCACGGACCTGCGCTCGGCCACCCAGGGCAAGGGCAACTTCACCATGGAGTTCGCCAAGTACGCCCCGGTGCCGAAGAACGAGCAGGAAGAGATGATCAAGAAGTACAAGGAGAAGCAGGCGGCCGAGGCCGCGGCGCGCAAGTAACTGCGTCGACTGCTTCTGCTTCATCCGCTGCCCGGTTCACGCGAGAGCGTGGCCGGGCAGTGGTGTTTTCAGAGCGTCTTGATCAGCCCGCCGTCGATCAAGAAGTCCGAGCCGGTGACGTTCGCCGCGCGATCGCTCGCCAGCAGCAGCACCAGGTCCGCGACTTCTTCCGGCTTCGTGAAGCGCCCCGTCGAGAGCTGCATGCTCGCTTTCACCTGCGCGATCGCCGCGGAGATGTCGATGCCCGACTTCTTGGCGATCGAGTCCGCGATCCCGCCTGGCGCCATCCAGAACGGCGTCTCCACCGGGCCGGGCGCGATGGTGTTGAAGCGGATCTTCCCGCCGAACTCCTTGGAGAGCGCCTTCGACAGGTTCAGCAGCGCCGCCTTGGCCGCGCAGTAGTCGATGACGCTCGGGTCGGGCAGGTACGCGTTCACCGAGCCGATGGTGACCACGCTCCCGCTGCGCGCGAGCAGGTGCGGAATGGCCGCGCGCATGGTGCGCAGGGCGGCCATGAAGTCGAGGTTCCAGGTCTTGAGCCACTCGTCGTCGGAGATGGCGATGAAACCCTCGGTGCGCAAGGCGCCGATGCCCACGTTGTTCACGAGCAGGTCGAGCCGGTCGTGCCGGGCGACCGTCTGCTTCACCAGCTCGGCTGGCCCGTCGGCCGTCGACAGGTCCACCTTCACGAACGAGACGCGTCCCTGGCTCTCGAGCGCGCGGAGCTCGGCCGACTCCGTCCGCGCGCCCGCGACCACCCGCGCGCCCTCGCCGGCGAGCGCGCGCACGATCGCCAGCCCGATGCCCTGGCTTGCGCCCGTCACGAGCGCGACCTTGTCCGTCAGATGCAGGTCCATGTCCGGAAGCTAGGGCCGGACGCGGCTGCGGCTACCCCGGCCGCAGCGTCTTCAGCGCGCCCGTCCACTTCCAGAGCTCGTCGAGCATCACCGTCGCAGCCTTCTCCTGCTCCGGCGGCGGCTTGAACACGCCGTCGACGACGTACTTGGGCCCGAACGGCACCGACACCGCCTCGGGGATGGGCATGATCTTCAGCGTGGTCAGCACCTGCTTGGCCATCTGCACCGAGCGCGTGCCGGCCGAGACGCCGCCGTAGCTCACGAACGCCGCCGGCTTGTATGCCCACTCGTGCAGCAGGTAGTCGAGCGCGTTCAGCAGCGGCGCGGGCATGCCGTAGTTGTACTCGGGCGTCACGAACACGAACGCGTCGGCCGACTTCACCGTCTCGCTCCACGCCTTGGTGTGTGCGTGCTCGTACTGCTGCAGGCGAGGGTGCTTCGGCTCGTCCATCATCGGCAGGTTCACCTCGGCCAGGTCCACGCGCGCCACCTCGAACTTGCCGTGCGCGCGCGCCTGCTCCTCGAACCAGGCACCCACGGGCAGGCCGACACGTCCGGGCCGTGTGCTGCAGATGAAGACCTCGAGCTTCATGGCTCTCTCCGGTGGTTCGCGTTGCGGGGATCTAACCCAGCCGCCGCCTGCTGCCACGGGAAGGATGCGGCCGGCCTCGCGATTTTCGCCCTCAAGGCCCTCCCGGCCCGAGCTAACCTTCAGCTAGTCTGGGCGTTGAGATTCACCACATCGTCTGTGCGAAAGACCGCCCCTCCCATGCCCGAGGCCGGCAAGGCCCAAGCCATCGAGCCCATCCCGCCCGAGCCCTTCGGGCGCTACTCGCTGGTGGCCAAGCTGGCCGTCGGCGGGATGGGAGAGATCTACCTCGCGCGCACCGGCGGCGAGGGGCTGACGCAGCTCGTCGTGTTGAAGCGCATCCGCCTGGAGCTCGCGGCCGATCCCCAGTTCCAGCAGCGCTTCCTGGCCGAGGCCCGGGTGCTCCTGCGGCTGCAGCACGGGGCGGTGACGCCCGTCTTCGACGTGGGCGCGGTGGAGGGCCGGAGCTACATCGCCCTGGAGTTCGTGGACGGCAAGGACGTCCGCGCGATCATCCAGCGGGCCGCGGAGAAGAAGAAGCGCGTGCCGCCCGCGCTGGCGCTGCAGATCTTCCTGCGGGTGCTCGACGCGCTCGCCTACGCCCACCGCAAGAAGGACGACGACGAGCGCGAGCTGAACCTCGTGCACCGCGACGTGAGCCCGCAGAACGTGCTCGTGAGCTACGAGGGCGAGGTCAAGGTCATCGACTTCGGGCTGGCCAAGAGCGCGCTGAGCGTCCAGCGCACGCATCCGTCGGTGATGCTGGGCAAGCTGCTCTACATGGCCCCGGAGATCGCCAAGCACGACCAGCTCGATCGCCGCGCGGACCTCTTCTCCGCCGCGGTGATGCTCCACGAGCTGCTCGCGGGCCAGCACCAGCTCGCGGGGCTCGGTGCGGCGGAGCTGATGATGCGCGTCGTGAGCCCGCGCTTCCGGCCGCTGGAGGGCGAGGTGCCCGGCGTGCCCGCGGGCCTCGACGCCGCGCTGGCCAAGGCCTTGGTGGCGGAGCCCAACGACCGCTACCGCACCGCCGAGGAGATGCGCGCGGCGTTCTTGCCGCTGGCGGTGTCGGCGGGCTCGGACCTCTCTCCGGAGCCGGTGGGTGCGTTCGTGAAGGAGCTCTTCGCCGCCGACTACTCCGCCGAGCGGCAGCTCCTGCGCCAGCTCCGTGGCACCGCACCCTCCATCCTGGGCGCCGAGACCGCGCGCTCGCTGGAGCTGGCCATGGTCCGCTCGGCCGGCGACGGCGCCAAGACCATGCCCTTCCCGAGCATCGGCCAGGGCTTCAAGCCCAAGGTGTCGAGCACGGGCCCCACGGTCATCCCCGAAGCCCCGGACGCCATCACCCCGGTGCCCGTCGATCCGACCTACGTCGGCCGCGCGCCCAGCAGCGCCACGGAGATCTCCCGCAAGGCGGTCGACTCGGCGGAGTTCGTGTTTCCGTCCCCGGTGAGCGAGGAGAGCAGCCGCAGCCCGATGGCGGGCATGCCCACGCTCAGGCCGGGCGACGTGTTCGCCAAGCCCAAGGAGGAGACCGCGCCCGGCCCCGACGTGCCCTGGAGCACCGATCCCGCATTGAGCCAGAGCGAGCCCATCACCGACGCGGCGCTTCGCGCGGCGGCGTCCGGGACCACCGCGCCCTCCATGCGCGCCCTCGGTGGACCCGGGCCTAACGGCGCGGACGCACCGCGGGAGCACGGCACCGAGCTGATGGCGGCGCTGACGTACAACCCCAACCCCGGCATGGAGCCCAAGACACCCGTTGCGCCGGCCACCAGCCGCGAAGCGGCGCGTCCACAGTCGACCGGCCGCGAGCAAGTGGCACCCACCGAGCCGCCGGCTGCGCCGCCGCGGACGCGGACGGGCGAGGTCTCGACCTCGCGTGCGCGAAGCGGTGCGAACCCGCCCAAGACGCGGACCGGCGAGCTCCGCGCGCCGCGCCGGGCCATGACCGCCGAGCGCCAGCTCGCGACCCAGGCGCCGTCGGCTCCGCCAGCTCCGACCACTGCGCCTTCGTCGCCCGCGCCGGCCCCGGTGGCGCCGACCTCGAGCGCCGCGACCAACTCCGTCCCCGCGCAAAAGCTGCCGCGCTCCTCGGTGGCCACTGCGTTGATTGGCATCCTGATGGGCGTGGTGCTGGCCGGCGGCGTGGCCGTCATCGGCTGGTTCCTGCTGCACCCACACTGAGCGCGACGCATGGCCGGCGATCCCACAGCCTCCGTGCGGCACGAGCTCCAGCCCTTCGGGCGCTACACGCTCTTGCGCAAGCTGGCCACGGGCGGCATGGGCGAGGTGCACCTGGCGCGGCTGTCGGGCGCGGAGGGCTTCGAGAAGCTGCTGGTCATCAAGAAGATCCGCGACGAGCTCGCCAGCGACGCCGAGTTCGTGACCCGCTTCCAGGACGAGGCGCGCACGCTGGTGCAGCTGCAGCACGGCGCCATCGCCCAGGTCTTCGACATGGGCGAGGTGAACGGCATCGCCTTCATCGCCCTCGAGTTCGTGGACGGCAAGGACCTCAAGAGCGTGCTCGTGCGCTGCCAGGAGCGGGGCACGCGCGTGCCGACGGCGGTGGCGCTCTACGTGATGCTCCACGTGCTGGACGCGCTGGGCTACGCGCACCGCAAGAAGGACGAGTTCGACCGCGACCTGAACCTGGTGCACCGCGACATCTCGCCGCCCAACGTGCTCATCGCCTACGAGGGCGACATCAAGGTCATCGACTTCGGCCTGGCCAAGAGCATCCTCTCGCTGCAGCGCACCCAGGCCGGCGCCTTCGTGGGCAAGTTCTTCTACATGGCGCCCGAGGCCGCGCGGCACCAGCCGCTCGACCGCCGCGCCGATCTCTTCGCGGCCGGCGTGGTGCTGCATGAGGTCCTGCATGGCCGGCACATCCTCGAGGGGCTCGGGCCGGGCGAGGTGATGGCCCGGGTGGTGAAGCCCAGCTTCCCCAGGCTGGCGGGCACGGTGCCCGGGGTGAGCCCGCAGCTCGACGCGATCATCCAGAAGGCGCTCGAGCCCGATCCGGCGAAGCGCTTCCAGACCGCAGAAGAGATGCGCGCGCCGCTCGCCGCGGCGCTGGCGGAGCTATCGCCCGGGCTGGGGCCGGAGTCGGTGTCGCGGTTCATGCGGCAGCTCTTCAACGACGCCTATGCCGAAGAGCGGCACCTCTTGCGCACCCTGCGCGAGGCCGCGGGCATGCGAAGGCGCACGGCCGACGAGCTCCCGGTGGGGCGCGCTTCGCAGCGCTCGAGCAGCCGGCCGTCCACGGGGCCCACCCAGCAGGTCGAAGGCGAGGGTGAGACCGTCGCGCCGGGCTTTGGGGCGAATCGCTTTGCCTCGCCCTCGGCGCCCACGTTCATCGCGCCGTCGGGTTCGGATCCCACGCTCCGGCGGCTGGAGCTGCCGGGTGCGTCGGGGTTCGCCAATCCCACGCGCGAGACGGATCACGCAGCGGCGGTGCGGCCCATCACCGAGCCGGACACGCCCGACGAAGCCGAGTACGTGCCGCCGGAGGAGGACGTCGCGCGCGCGCCCACGCCGGTGCCGCAGACGGACGACCCGTCGATGGCCCCGACGTTCTTCGAGCCCTCGGACACGCTCGCGACCGATGCGCGGCCCATCACCGCGCCCGCGCCGATGGTCACGGCCGGACCGGTGATCGCCACCGGGCCGACGATGGCCGCGGCCAAAGGCGCCGAAGGTGACGAGGCCCGACCGATCACCACGCCCGCGCCGGTGGTGACCCGGGGCATGGTCGGCAAGGCGCCGGTCGCTCCGGCCGCCACGGCGCGGACCTACACCGGTGTGAAGCGCGTGGAGGTCGAGGATCCGCACACGGTCTCGCGGCCGGCGCAGCACGTTCCCATGGAGATGGAGCTGCCGCGCACCTCGCCGGTGATGGACGCCGCGCCCGAAGGGCCCACGGCGCACGTCGTCGAGGCCTACAGCGAGCCGGCCCCGAAGACGGCGCGGGCCGAGGCCCGCCCTGCGCCGACACCGTCGAAGCCGATGCGGCCGGACTCGGAGCCCGAGGCGCGCACGCTGCCGAGCATCGGCGATGACAGCGACGAGCAGTCGGTGACCACGCCGGGCCGGCCGCCGATGAAGCCGTCGAACACGCTCTTCTACGTGCTGGCCGGCGTCATGGCGCTGGTGGCGCTGCTGCTGGTGGTGCTCGGCTTCCTGAAGTTCACCGGGCACGCGGGGCGCGCACCGGATCACCGGCGCAGCATGCGCCCGAGCGCGGCCAAGCCTTCGGGGCGCGGCTTGCGCTTCCCGGCCAACTCCAGCGCCGCGCGCGACAGCGACAAGTAGAGCTCGCGCGCGGTCCCCTTCGAGAGCACGCCCAGGTGACGCGCGACCGTGGCGGCGTCGCCGCGTGCCACGGGGCCGGTGAGACCTTCGGGACCGCCGCGCTCGGCCCAGGCCGCGATGGCGCTGCGGGCGAGGTGGGCGAGGGCAGCGCGCGCGTCGGCATTCGGCAGGCCGGCTGCGCGGAGCTGGGCGACGGCGGCCTCGAGCAGCGGCGCCTGGCTGTTGGCCGCCATCACCGCGCCCAGGTGGTAGCGCACGCGATCGCTCGGAGGAACGTCGAACGCGCGCATGCCGATGTCGGTCGCGAGCCGGCGGAGCAGGGCGCGGTCGCGCGGCGCACCGTCGACGGCGGCCCACGTGCCGCGCAGCTCCGTGTCCCGCGAGGCCACCGCGAGCAGCGGATGCAGCGAGCCCGTGTGAAGTCCGCGCGTCTTGGCGCCGTGGAGCACGTCCAGGCCGAGCGCGCCCGAGGTGTGCACGACGAGCGTCGACGTGCCGAGCTTGGGCGCCCACGCGTCGCATGTCTCGGCGATGGCGCGATCGGGCACGGTGAGCAGCAGCAGCTCGCCGTCGAAGGGCTTCGGCGTGCCGTGCGCCGAGAGCCTCATCGGATACCGCGCGCGACGGAGCGCCCGCGCGAACGAGCGGCCCACGCGGCCGCCGCCCACGATGAGGACGCGCGGCTTCTTCGCGCTCATGCCCGGCCGAAAGCGAGCCGCGAGCCCGTCACGTCCACGCGCACCGAGTCGCCCTTGGCGAAGCTGCCCGCGAGAATCTCCTCGGCGAGCGGCGCTTCGATGAGGCGCTGCACGGTCTGGCGCATGGGGCGCGCGCCGAGGGTGACGTCGAAGCCGCCGTTGTCGATGAGGTGCGAGATGACGCGGTCGTCGGCCTGGTAGCGGATGCCCTTCTCGGTGAAGAGCCGCTTGGAGCTCTCGGCGATGAGCAGCTGCGCGATGCGCGCGATCTCCGGACGCTCCAGCGGCGCGAAGACGAGCCGCTCGTCGATGCGGTTCCAGAGCTCCGGCGCCACCGCGCCCTTGGCCATGTCCAGCGCGCGCTGCACGTTCGCGCCGCCGCCGTCCGAAGAGCCAAAGCCCATCGGCGCGCCGCCCTTGGCGAAAGCCTGCGAGCCGAGGTTCGTGGTGAGCACCACCACGGTGTTGGAGAAGTCGATGTGGCGGCCCTTGGAGTCGGTGAGCCGCCCCTCGTCGAGCACCTGGAGCAGCAGCAGGAGCACGTCGCGGTGCGCCTTCTCGACCTCGTCGAGCAGCACCACGCTCGAGGGTCGACGTCGCACCGGTTCCGTGAGCTGTCCGCCCTCGCCGTAGCCCACGTAGCCCGGAGGCGCGCCCACCAGCTTGGCCACGCCGTGCGACTCGGCGAGCTCGCTCATGTCCACGCGCACCAGCGCGTCGGGGGTGCCGAAGAGCGTCTCCGCGAGGGCCTTGGCCAGCTCGGTCTTGCCCACCCCGGTCGGCCCGAGGAAGAGGAAGCTGCCCATCGGCCGGCGCGAGCCGAAGCCCGCGTAGTTGCGCCGCACGACCTGCGCCACGCGCGAGATGATGTCCGAGTGCCCGATGACGCGCTCGCCGAGCTCGTTCTCGAGCTTGAGCAGCCGCTCGGTGTCCTTCATGAGCAGGCGCTCTTCGGGCAGGTGCGCGAGCTTGGCCACCACGCGCGCCACGTCGGCGCTGACGACCTTCTTCTTGCCCTCGCGCGCGCTGCGGCTGCCCGCGAGGTCCACGATGCCGATGGCCTTGTCGGGCAGGAAGCGGTCGGAGACGTAGCGCGCGGCGAGCTGCGCCGCGGTCGCGAGCGACTCGGGCTCGTACTCCAGGCCGTGGTGCTTCGCGTAGCGCTCGACCACGCCGCGCAGGATCTCGGTCGTCTCGGCCACGGTGGGCTCGTTGACCATCACCGCGGTGAAGCGCCGCTCGAGCGCGGGATCGTTGCCGATGAACTTGCGCCACTCATCATGCGTGGTCGCGCCGATGCAGGGGAATTCGCCGCGGGCGAGGGCGGCCTTGAGCTCGTTGGCGGCATCCTGCGGGCCGTCGCCGGTGGAGCCCGCGCCGACCACGGTGTGCAGCTCGTCGATGAAGACGACGATCTTGCCGTTGGCGCGCTTCACTTCTTCCTTGATGGCGTTGAGCTTCTCGCTGAACGAGCCGCGGAGCTGCGTGCCTGCCACCACGCTGGCCATGTCGAGCTCGACGATGATCTTCTCGCCGAGCCAGCTGCGCGTTCCGAGCAGCGCCTGCGCCACGCCTTCCACCACGGCCGTCTTGCCCACGCCGGGCTCGCCGAGCAGGCACGGGTTGTTCGTGCGGCGCTTGCCGAGGATGTCGATGACCTCGTCGATCTCGCGCTCGCGGCCGATGCACGGATCGAGCGCGCCGCGCTCGGCCAGCGCCGACAGGTTGCGTCCCAAACCGGCGAGCCAGGGGAACTGCTTCACGTCCAAATCGCGCGACGTGCTCGGACCTGGGCGCGCTTCGGCCATCGGCGCGGGCGCGGGCTGCGTCATCGCTGCGGGCGCAGCGGCGATCTCGAGGTCGGCCTCCTCTTCGAGGTCCTCCTCGAACTTGGGCAGCGCGGGCGCGGGGATCATCGTCGGGCGCGCCTCGGCTTTGGCTTGCGGCTGCGGCGCCATGGGGCCGAACGGATTCGGCGCGCGCGGCGACGAGCGGGTCAGGGCGGGCTGGGCCAGGTTCTGCAGCCGCCGCGGCATGTGGCCGCCCGTGTAGAAGCTGAGCGCCGTGTTGCGCAGCTGCGGCAGCTCCAGCCGGCACTTCACGAGCAGGTCCTGGGCCACGCAGCGCACGCGCGTCATGGCGATGAGCAGGTGGAGGCAGTCGGCCTCGTCGGCGCTGGTGCTCTCGGCGATCTCGCGGGTGCGCTCGAGGAGGTCCTTGGAGAGGTTCTCGGCCTCCTGGGGCGCGGCGCCAAGCTGGGAGAGCAGGGCGTCCTCGTCGACGCCGCGGTCGCGCAGGAGCACCGCCGCGCGATTGGGCACCGTGAACAGCGCCAGCAAGAGGTGCGCGCTGGTCAGCTTGTGGCCGACGCTCTGCGCGATGTCATCCGCCTCTGCAATCACCTGGGCCAAATCCGTCGAGTCGACCAAGGCGCCTCCCTCTCCGATCTCCAGCTTCTACACCGTGCTACAGGACCCCGCAAAAATTTGGCCGCCGTCTCTCGGCTCTGAGGAACAGGCCATTTGCGCCCACGGGCGCCGATCGGCGGCCTTCGGCCGACTCGAACTCGCTCGGCCCGATCGGTTCGCACCGCGCGAGGACGCACACGCTGGCTTCTGGGCAAGGGCGTTGTCTCTCGCCAACCCGCCTCCTTCGACTCGAGCGAGGCTGCTGCGCCTGCTGTCCTCGTCCTCGACCTTCGACCCTGGAGGGTCGAAGTCGCCTGGGTGCCCGTGAGCGCCCTTGGCTGCACCCGAGTTCGACGAATCAGAAGCAGGCAGCTCGTGGAGCGGGTCAGAGGCCAGATGCGGCCCCGTGCGTGAGGTCGGCCGAGCAGCTCCGTGACTTCCCGCTCTTGGCCGTTCAACCCTGGAGGGTCGAACCTTCTGGAGCAGACCGGGGGCGGGTGGAGGCGTCGGAGGTGACAAGGGAGGCGAGGGGCGAAGGCGGTTGGCGCACCGGCGGGCGGGCAGACCTTGTTGCGACTCGTACGACGGGTGACGCCCTCCCCCAAAAGCCCAAGAGGGCGCCTTCGGGCCGCGCGAACCGAGCGGGCCAATTGCGTCAAGTCGGCCGAAGGCCGCCGATCGGCGCCCGTGGGCGCGACGGAGCAGGTTGCATCAGGGGCGTCGAGGGACCGAGCTCGCATGCCCCTTTTGTGACACCGCTTTGGTTGATACACCGAGGCCATGAGCACCCCGTTGGTCCTCGGCATTGCAGGTGGCACGGCGAGCGGCAAGACCACCGTGGCGCGCAAGCTGGTGGAGCGCCTTCGCGCGCGGCCCGTCGCCTTCATCGATCAGGACAGCTACTACAAGGATCTCAGCGACCTCTCGATGGAGGAGCGGCGCGAGGTGAACTTCGACCACCCCGACGCCTTCGACACCGAGCTCCTGGTCGCGCAGCTCGAGCAGCTCAAGACGATGAAGGCCGTGGAGAAGCCGGTCTACTCGTTCACCCAGAGCGTGCGCGAGAAGCGCACCGTGCGCGTGGAGCCGGCGGAGCTGGTGGTGATCGAAGGGATCCTCGTCCTGGCGATCGAGCCTTTGCGGAAGCTGCTCGACATCAAGATCTTCGTCGACGCCGAGGACGACGTGCGCATCATCCGGCGCCTCACGCGCGACATCAAAGAGCGCGGCCGCGACTTCGACCACATCGTGCAGCAGTACTTCCGCAGCGTGCGGCCCATGCACTACGGCTTCGTGGAGCCCAGCAAGCGCCACGCGGACATCATCATTCCCCACGGCGGCAACAACGACATCGCCATCGACATGATGGTGGGCGTGGTGAACGAGCGGCTCAGCAAGCTGGGCTGACTTGTCGGTAACGGGCGCGTCGACTAGGGTGCGCTCGCTCGCTCCCTTGCCCGAGGTACCGATGAGCCGCAGGAAAATCGTGGTCGTCGGCGCCATGCTGGAGCAGGACGGCAAGTACCTCATCACCCAGCGCTCGCCGACCGCTTCGCTGCCGCTGCTCTGGGAGTTCCCGGGCGGCAAGGTGGAAGAGGGCGAGACCGATCGCGAGGCCGTGGTGCGCGAGCTCAAGGAGCGGTTGGGGATTGTCGTCGTCGCGGGCGAGCAGGCCATGCACGTGACGCACGCCTACCCGGACTACGACATCGACTTCCGCGTGTTCCGGTGCCGGCAGGTGGGCGGCGAGATCAACCGCACCCAGGTGCACGACTTCCGCTGGGTGTCGCCGAACGAGCTGGACAAGTACCCGTTCCCCGAAGCCGACCAGAAGACCTTCGAGATGCTGCTCGGGCTGCGCGACGGCTGAGCTGAAAATGACTGCGCCCGGCTGCCGCGAGGGCAAGCCGGGCGCAAGTTCGACGCGCGTGCTGACGACTAGGCGTTGAGATCCTTGTCGTCGATGACGTTGGCGCCGGCGGAGTCGTCGAGGAGCTGCAAGGCCACGCTGATGGCCTTGCGGGTCTTCTCGCGGAGCTTCTCGTCGCCCTTGATCTTCTGGTACGCCTTCACGACGCGGTCCTCGTTCTTGGCGTTGCTCTCTTCGAGCTCCGTGGCCCGCGAGCGCAGCCGGGTGGTCTCTTCCTCGAGCGCCGAGACCTTGCCCTCGTGCTCGGCCTTGAGCGAGCCGTGCTCGCTCTTGAGCGACTCGAGCTCGCTCTTCACGCTGTCGAGCTCGAGCTTGATGGTCTCCACCTCGGTCTGCGCGGCCATGCGCGCGTTCGAAGCGGCTTCCTCGAGCTCCTCGCTCTTGCGCTTCAGCTCGTTGAGCTGACCCTGCGCCTCGGCGAGCTGCTTGTTGGCGGCGTCGAGCTGGGCGGCGGCGGAGCGGCCCTCGTCCTTGGCGGCGTTGATGGCGGCGTCGGACTTCTTCTTGTCGGCGGTGAGCTGGTCCACCCTCTGGGTGAGCGACTTCACCTGCGCGTCGCGCTTGGCGATCTCGCCCGCGGCGGCGTTGGCCTTCTCCTCGAAGCCGGCTTCCTTCTCGCGCAGCTCGACGAGCTCCGTCTCCTTCTCGTTGAGCTCCTGCTTGAGCTTGAGGATCTCCTTGTCCTTCTTGAGCGAGGCGTCCTTGAGCGCGCTGGCGTCCTTGCCGCCGCCCGCGCTGGCCTTGGCGGCGGCGAGCTCGGCGTCCTTCTCGGAGAGCTGCGACTCCAGCCCGGAGATCTTGTCCTCGAGCTCGCGCACCTGCTCGCGGAGCTGCTTGAGCTCGGCGTCGTCGATGGCCACGGCCATGCTCGGCGGGCGCGCGCCCGCGGACGACTTGGGCCGCGCGCTCGAGGGCGCGCTCGGCGTCGAGCCGCTCACGGCCTCGTCGAGGAGCTCGATGTCCAGCGTGGCCGACGGCGAGTCGCCGCCGAGCTTGTCGAGCGCGAGGTCGGCGTCGCCGCCGAGGTTCAGGTCCGAGCCCGAGAGCGGCTCGTCGGTGGGAACGATGTCCGCGGGCGTGACGGTGGACTCCACGCCGCCCAGCGGCTCGTCGGCGGCGGGCGTAGCGCCATCGCCCGGGGCGAGCGAGGCGAAGGCGTCGTCCAGCATGTCCAGATCGGGATCGCCCTTGAGCGTGCCCTCGGCGGGCGCGTCGAGCGAGAGCGGCTCGTCGGCCACCAGCACCTCGGCCTCGCTCACGTTGCTCTCGGGCATGCCGATGAGCACGCCGACTTTGACCGTGAGCGCTTCGGGCGCGAAGGGCTTCTTGAGGTACTCCTCGGCGCGGGTCTTGAGCTTCTTGTGGCCCTCGAAGCCCTCGGGGTCCTTGCCGATGATGATGACCGGCGTCTTCTTGAGGTCGTCGTCCTTCTTCAGCTTTCCGCAGACGAGGTAGCCGCTCTGGCCAGCCGCGAGCTCCACCGCGAGGACGACCAGCTCCGGCCGCTCTTTCTTGGTGAGATCGTAAGCGCCCTTGCCGTCGGTGGTCTCGACCACTTCGAAGCCGTTCTTGCCCAGCTCGTCTTTCAGCTTGTGGGAGAAGGCGGAGTCGCTCTCGACGATGAGGATCTTCTTGGACATGGAAACCCGCCGGCGCGCCGCGAAAAGTCGCGCGGGATCGAAAAAGTTGTCGCAGGCGAGCGTAAGATCGGTGGGCAGTTGAGTCAAACCTCGATGCGTTCGAGTGTCGCGACCGCTCAACCTTGCGGCGGTTGGTTCGCCTGCCGTACATTGCCCGCACTTCCTGGAGCTGTTCCTTCGATGGCAGAGGCGGAGAACTTCGACCGGCTGGTGGACGAGATCGCCGAGCGCGTGAAGCGCCGGCTCTCGGCCAAGGACGTGGCCATCAACGAGCCGTGCACCGCGGCCTCGCCCAGCAGCCCGTCGTGCGCGCCCACCTGCGGCCAGTGCTCGAACCAGGGCAGCTGCGGCACGTACCAGCTCGTGAAGGGCGGCGCGACGCGCGTCACGCCCGTCGCGGGCCCGCGCACCAGCAGCGACATCGCCGGCTACATCGACCACACCCTCCTCAAGGCCGACGCCACCCACGCCGAGCTCAAGAAGCTCTGCGAGGAGGCCTGCCAGTACAACTTCGCCACCGTCTGCGTGAACTCCGCGAACATCCCCGCGGCGGTGCGGCTCCTCGCGGGCTGCCAGACGGTGCCCATCGCGGTCATCGGCTTCCCCCTCGGCGCCGGCCTGACGAACACCAAGGCCTACGAGGCGCGCGAGGCGGTGCGGCAGGGCGCCAAAGAGATCGACATGGTGATCAACATCGGCGCGCTGAAGAGCCGCGACTACCAGCTCGTGGAAGACGACATCCGCGCGGTGGTGGACGCGAGCCGGCCCGCACCGGTGAAGGTGATCCTCGAAACCTCACAGCTCACGCGCGACGAGAAGGTCATCGCCTGCGCGCTGAGCAAGGCCGCGGGTGCGGCCTTCGTGAAGACCTCGACCGGCTTCGGCGGCGGAGGTGCCACGGCAGAAGACGTGGCGCTGATGCGCGCGGTGGTCGGTCCCGACATGGGCGTCAAGGCCAGTGGTGGCGTCCGCAACCAAGAGGACGCCCTGAAGATGTTGGCAGCCGGCGCCGACCGCATTGGCGCGTCGGCATCGGTCGCCATCGTCACGGGGAAGACGGCGAACACGAAGTACTAGGGCGCCGTCGCGTTCGCGCGACGACGGCTCGGGTCCGGCCGGGAACCGACGAATTTCGTGGCACCTCGCTGCGCAGCGAACGTCCGCGCACGCCCGGTGTTCTGTGCACCCGTCGCCGGTTCGGTGACCGTTTGTCCGAACTGGCGCACGCGCGCTTGACAGCTTTACACACGCAAGCCTAGGGTGCGCGCCCTCGATTTCCCCTCAAAGACCTTCCGGCCGGCCGGAGGGCGCTTCCACTCGAAAGAAGGAGCAGTTCATGCAGACGAAGATCCTGGGTGCGGTGATGATCACCGCGGCCCTCGCCCTCGCGGGCTGTAGCGGCAGCACCAGCTCGAGCAGCAGCAGCGGCTCGACCGGCACCACCAGCAGCCACACCACGGGCACCAACTCGAGCGCGGCGAACACCACCGGCTCGAACGGCACCTCGAGCACCACCAGCCAGACGAACACCACCGGCTCGAACGGCTCGACGGCCACCACGGCCAACAACTCGAGCTCGACCGGCGGCACCACCGCCGCCAACAGCACGGGCAGCACGGGCACGACCAGCAGCAACGGCTCGACCGGCGGCACCACCGGCACCTGCACCCTCCAGTGCGGCAACGGCACCCAGTGCCACGCCGACCTGGTCGACACCCAGGGCAACGCCGTTCCCCAGGTC
This sequence comes from Deltaproteobacteria bacterium, assembly GCA_018266075.1. GTDB lineage: Bacteria > Myxococcota > Myxococcia > Myxococcales > SZAS-1 > SZAS-1. The sequence goes on from JAFEBB010000009.1 coordinate 58,374, forward strand.
TGCGCCTGCAGCCCGGCTCAGTTCGACTCGAGCGGCAACATCACCGTTCCCGACACCTGCGCCGCCAACCAGGACGGCAACATCGTGTGCGACGACTTCACGCTGACCTGCCGTGGCCCCGAGGAGTACGAGAAGCCCAACACCGTGGGCGTGTACCCGGACGGCGGCGGCAACAGCCCCTGCGCGTTCGACCCGGCCAACGGCATCGCCTTCGTCGATGTGCGGTTCTGCGCCAACACCATCGACGCCAACGGCAACTGCCTTCCTTTCGCCGACGGTGGCTCGGCTGAGGATCCGCTCTGCGTGGGCCTCTGCTCGCAGAACAGCGAGTGCGGCTCGGCACAGCTCTGCCGCACCGACAGCCCGTTCTACTGCGCGTTTGATGACGGCGGCGTGGCCATGCTGGCCGACGGCGGCATCGATGCCAACTGCGCCACGAACGGCGGCACCGCGGTCGGCTTCTGCGATCTGAACGTCTGCGGCACCAACCAGCTCACGGACGGCGGCACCCTCAACAGCGACTACTTCGCGGCGTGCGACGCGCACGGCGTCGGCGACGGCACCTGCCTCCCCGAGCTCCGCGGCGCTGGCCTCTGCCACGTCGTCAACGACGCGGGCTTTGGCGCGGCGTGCAACCCCAACGCGTTCAACCAGAACACCGACCAGGGCTGCGCGGCCGACTCGCTCTGCCTCTTCAGCTCCGACCTGAACGTGGGCACCGCGCCTGGCACCACGGGCGTCTGCCTGCCCATGTGCAACAGCAACGCGACGGCCGGCCAGCCGTACGACGTGACCTGCCCGACCATCGGCAGCACCACGACGCACTGCAACGGCTTCCAGGGCGACACCCTGCCGGGCAACCTGAACCCGGGCATCTGCTTCTAGCCCAGGCCCCGCAGCGTTGAATACAATCGGGCCCCGGTAGCCACCTGGCTGCCGGGGCCTGAGTTTTTTGCGAGGTCGATGTGAGGTTGCCTGGCTGGTGTGCGCTGCTTCTGGTGGTTGGGCTGGGGGCCTGCGGCTCCGCCAACGCGCCCAACCCCGACGGCGGCCTCTGCGGCGTCTGCCCGACGGGCGAGGGCTGCAACGTGGCCACCAAGGCCTGCGCGCCCGCGAATCCCGAAGGTGTGCGCTGCGGCGCGGACGCCCCCACGGGAACGCCCACCATCTGCCAGGACGGCCTGAGCTGCGGTCCCATCGTGGGCGGCACGAACCTCTGCACCAAGGCGTGCAAGGGCGCGAGCGACTGCGGCAGCAGTGAGAGCTGCTACCTGGTGCAGCTCGACGGCGGGAACCGCCAGTACTGCGCTACGCCGGTGCCCGTGGGCTCGACGTGTGGGTCGGATCAGCTCCGGCAATGCAGCAGCGGCAACGGCGTGGTGGCGGCGTGCATCGAGGGCAGCGACGGCGGCGGCCAGTGCATGCAGCGCTGCAGCGCGCAGGTTGGCTGCCCCTCGGGGCAGGCGTGCACCACACCGTTCTCCGACGGCGAGGGCGTCTGCGGCACTCCTACGGAACCCGGCTCCGGCTGTGACGAGACGGCGCTGCAATTCTGCACCGCGGGGCAGGTCTGCGTCGTCGAGGCCGGCACGCGCGGCACCTGCCACCTCACCTGCACGCCCGGCGCGGCGACGACGGGGTGCAGCGGCACCGAGATCTGCATCTACGCCGACCCGTGCGCGACCAGCGGCCAGGGCTTCTGCGTCACGCCCCAGCCGGTCGACGGCGGCTGCGCCCCGGCCGACGACCACTTCTGCGGCCCGGACGCCGACTGCGTGAACCTCGCGGGCACGCTGCTCTGCAAACCGGACTGCACCACCTCGAATTCGTGCTACGCGGGCACGTGCAACGCGCTTCCGCAGAGCTGCCGGAGCGCGTGCTTCTAGCGTCGCGCACCGCGTTCACCTGGACTTCTCGAGCATGCGCGTCTTTGCCATCGGCGATCTGCACTTGCCGTCGCTGCGCGACAAGCCCATGGACCGCTTCGGCTGGACGGGGCATCCCGGACCGCTGGCCAAGGCCTGGGACGCGTCGGTGCAACCCGATGATCTCGTGCTCCTGGTGGGCGACCTCTCCTGGGCCACGCGCGCGCCCGAGGCGGCACCGGACTTCGCTTGGATCGAGGCCCGGCCGGGCAAGAAGGTGCTCGTCAAAGGCAACCACGACCACTGGTGGGGCGACAGCTACAACAAGCTGCTCAGCTTCCTGCAGCCGTACCCGTCGGTGATTGGCGCGTTGCACGAGAAGCGCGCCTTCCAGCACGCCAAGCTCGTCATCGCGGGGACGCGCGGGTGGACCGCGCCCGAAGCGCCGTCGCTGCCGCAGTCGGGAGAGATGGGCGCGGAGACCTTCCGGCCGGATCTCGTGGAGCGCGAGGCCAAGCGCCTGGCGGCGTCACTGACCATGGCGGACGAGCTCATCGCCAAGACGCCCGGCGCCGTGAAGCTCGCGGCCATGCACTTCCCGCCGCTGTACGTGAACGCCAAGGAGACCGTGTTCTCCAAGCAGATCGAGGCGTGGAAGCCGGTGGCATGCGTGTACGGACACCTGCACGGCCCGGGGATCTCCCAGGGCTTCGTGGGCGAGCACGGCGGCGTGCCGTACAAGCTCGTCTCGTGCGACGCGGCGAAGTTCGCGCCCGCGCTGATCCTCGAGGTCGCCTAGCGCGGCGCCGTGGGCCGGAGGTGGATCGGCCGGCCGGCCTTGTCCGGGAAGAAGTCGCCGCCCCGGCTCATGTAGAGCGCCTGCTTCGGCGTGGGCTTGGACACGTCCATCTGCGCGTGCCCCGAGCCCTTGGGCCCGGAGAGCGACAGATCGAGGGTGATGGCGTCGTCGGAGTCGCGCTTCAAGGCAACGTCGCCGAAGGTCACCGGCTCGCCCACCGCCTCGAGCACGTCCTGGTTCAGCGAGACGGCCTGCGCCGCGGTCCGGTACGCGTCGCTCTGCTTGAGCTTCTCGGAGCTCGGGCCGGTCTTGTCCTCGCAGCCGAAGAGCGCGAGCGCACCGGCGACCGCCACCACGCGAAGGGTGGTCTTCATCACTTCAACCCGTTCGCGATGGTCGTGGCTGCGTTGGAGAGATCGGTCTGCGAGTCCTTCGCGAGCGCGCCGGCGAGCTTGGTCCAGGTGGCCTTCGAGTTGTCGCCGTTGGAGATGGCGAGCGCGTACTCCTTGGCGGCCTTGTCGGCGTGGCCCTGCGAGAGGTAGCTGTCGCCCTTGGTCACGGGCGTGCTCGACTTGGCCACGCGCACGTGGGTGAGCGCGTCGAAGATGCTCTTGAGCGTCTTCGCGGAGTCGCTGGTGGTCGCGCCGCTGGTGCCGCTGGTGCCGCCGGTCGAGCCGCCCGTGAAGACGTTGTTGTTGTTCTCCTGGAACTTGATGCTCGAGTGATCCTCGTTGGCGGTGGCGTCCTGCCAGGTGGGGAGCGTCTGGCGGAGCACGTTGTAGTAGAGCGTGTCCCAGAGCGGCGTGCCCGTCTCCTGCTGGCCGTTCACCACCGGCGAGAAGTTGTAGCCCGAGACGTTCGAGGGACCTGCGTCGAACCAGGTCGGGTCCGTCAGGTACTGCGTGCCGTCGTCGAGCGTGGTCTCGAGGAACGCGTGGTACCCGCGGAAGTTGCCCTGCTGATCATTGGCGCTCGCGGACACCGTGCGCGAGCTGATCCCCGCCTCCTGACACGCGAGCTGCATGAGGATGGCCTGGTGCCGGCACACGCCGCGGCCCGCGGTGATGAGGTCGCCCAGCTTCATCGGGTCCCAGTTCGAGTGGGCGTTCATCAGCGCCATGGCCTGCTTGCTGTTGGCGTCGGTGGTGTTCGCGTCCTCGTCCGGGTAGCTCATCGTCTTGTTGCAGAGCAGGGTGAGGTCGACGAGCGCTTGCTTCTGGCCCGCGGCGATCTGCTCCGGCGTGCCGGTGGCGGGGATGTCCTTCGCGGCGACAGCCTTGGCCTGGTCGAGGAAGCCCTTGAGCACCGGGTCGGTGTCCACGTTGATGCTCACGTCGTCGAACGTGGAGCCGTGGAGGTCGTAGACCATCGGATCGTTCGCCGAGCGGATGGCGCTCTCCGACTCCTGCATGACCTTGCTGGTGCCGTCGGGCAGCGTGACCTTGACGTCGTACGTGCCGTTGCCGTCGTACTTGACGATCTCGCCCTTCATCTCGCGCTTGTCGCTGTACACGACGCCGAGCGGGTTGCCGTCCTCGCCCTTGGTGGTGCCGGGCAGCGTCTCCTTGTACACGCCGGGCATCTCCACTGAGACGGAGTCGCCCGCGTTGACCTTGAGCTTGCTCAGGTCCTGGTCCATCACGACGGAGATCTGGCGGCCCACGCCGTAGCTGGGCGCGAGCGTGGGATCGATGAGGAACTTCACGTCGGGCACGCGCACGGCCATGTGCGCGCCCGACTTGCCGAGGTCGGCGGCCATGAAGATCTGGCGGCTCGCGTTCGGGTCCTCGACGGCCTTGCCGCCCTGATCCACGAAGCTGCGGACGGTGTTGTCCTTGCCGCGCACGAGGTAGACGAGCTGGTCCTTGGCGCTCGTCGACGCCGTGCCCGCGAGCGAGATCTGCGCGCCGGGGAACTGGCTCTTGAGCTGGTTGTAGACGGAGCCCGGCTTCGACGACGCATCGGCGGCGGCGATGAAGTTGGTGGCGACGGTCTGCACGTGCGACTTGAGGCCGTCGGTGTCGAGCAAGAACGACTTGTCGTAGCCGCCGATGACCTTCATCACCGTGTCGGCGACGCGGCGGCCGCCCACGGCTGCGGGCGTGAGCTTGTCGGTGGCGACGCTGACCGTGGCGGCGTGCGCCTGGAAGTCGCTCTTGCCCTTGCGATCCTCGGCGGCGCTGTTGCGCGAGGGCGTCTTCGCGGGCGCGGTGTTCTTCGCCTCGGCGGGCTTGCCGCTGGCCTTCGGCGCGCTCGGCGCCGGCGTGGAGGGGAGCTTCGTCTTCGAGTCGGCGCCGCGGACGGTCATGGGAGACGCTCCAAGAAGCTTTATGGCGACATTGTCGTACATCGTCGCCAAAGGTTGCTTGTCGGGCCGGAAGCATAGCGCGGGTCCAGGCGTTCGTCGGAAAGAGCCGAGCGCTCGAAAAGCGCCTGCCCGCCCTGCAGCGGAGCGAGCGCGGTGCATAGGTTTTCCGCGTCGCGCTGCTGTCTGGCCGGTTGCCGGAGGAACGGATGAGTACGCCAACGTCGGGCGGGGCCAAGGGCAACAAGCCGGAGAAGCGAACGCCGCCTCCCAACGGGACGTCGCGCTTGAAGCTGGGCTCGCCGCTCGCCTACGCGGCGCTGCTGGTGCTGGGGTTCCTCTTGTTCCGCTCGGTCTTCACGGACTCGAGCGTCCACAAGGTGCCGTACAGCGAGTTCAAGACGGCCGTGGGGCAGGGCACGTTCAACCGCGTGGTGCTCGCGCCGGACTGGGTGAAGGGCTACCCGCCGCAGAACGCGAGCGTGCCCAAGCTGCCCGGCGGCGCGCCGGTGCCCTGGTACGCGGTGCGCGTGCAGAACGATCCGGATCTCGTGCCGCTGCTGGAGAAGAAGAACGTCCAGTTCGAGGCCGTGACCACCAGCAACTGGCTCGACGTGCTCTGGATCTGGGCGGTGCCGCTCGGCCTGGCGGCGCTGTTCTGGAGCTTGATGATGCGGCGGGTGGGCGCGGGCAGCGGGATGGGCCCGGGCGGCCCGCAGGGCGTGATGAGCTTCGGGAAGACGCGCGCGCGGGTGCAGGCCGAGCCCGACACCGGCGTGACCTTCGCGGACGTGGCCGGCATCGACGAAGCCGTCGACGAGCTGCAGGAGATCGTCGAGTTCCTCAAGACGCCGGAGAAGTTCCGTCGGCTCGGTGGGCGCATTCCCAAGGGCGTGCTGCTGGTCGGGCCGCCGGGCACGGGCAAGACGCTGCTCGCGCGCGCGGTTGCGGGCGAGGCGGGCGTGCCGTTCTTCAGCCTCTCCGGCAGCGAGTTCGTGGAGATGTTCGTGGGCGTGGGCGCCGCGCGCGTGCGCGACCTGTTCTCGCAGGCGCAGCAGAAGGCGCCCTGCATCATCTTCATCGACGAGCTCGACGCCATCGGCAAGAGCCGCAACGCGAGCGTCGTGGGCGGCCATGACGAGCGCGAGCAGACGCTGAACCAGCTCCTCGCGGAGATGGACGGCTTCGATCCCAAGGTCGGGCTCATCGTGATCGCCGCGACGAACCGGCCGGAGATCATGGATTCCGCGCTGCTGCGGCCCGGGCGCTTCGATCGCCAGGTGCTGGTGGACCGGCCCGACAAGCGCGGGCGCGAGAAGATCCTCCAGGTGCACGCGCGCAACGTGCGCATGGCGCCCGAGCTGGACCTGCGCCAGGTGGCGGCCCAGACGCCGGGCTTCGCGGGCGCGGACCTGGCGAACATCGTGAACGAGGCGGCGCTGCTCGCCGCTCGAAAAGGTCGCGACGCCGTGACCAAGGCCGACTTCGACGAGGCCATCGAGCGCGTCATCGCCGGCCTGCAGAAGAAGAACCGGCGCATGAACGAGCGCGAGAAGGAGATCGTCGCGCACCACGAGGCCGGTCACACGGTGGTGAACTGGTTCCTCGCGAACGCCGAGCGGGTGAAGAAGGTGAGCATCATCCCGCGCGGGCTGGGTGCGCTCGGCTATACGCTGCAGCTGCCGCTCGAGGACCGCTACCTGATGAGCCGCGACGAGCTGCGCGACAAGATCGCCGGCATGATGGGCGGCCGCGCGGCCGAGGAGATCTTCATTGGCGAGATCTCCACGGGCGCCAGCAATGACTTGAAGCAGGCCACCGAGGTCGCGCGGATGATGGTGCGCGAGTACGGCATGAGCGACGCGGTGGGGCCGCTGGGGCTTGCCGAGGCGCAGCGTTCGCCGTTCCTCACGCCGCAGATGCCGACCGAAGGCCGGCTCTACTCCGAGCGCATGGCCCGGCTCATCGACACCGAGGTCTCGCGGCTGGTGACCGAGGGCATCGAGCGCGCGCGCCAGGTGATCCGCGACCACCACGAGGGCCTGCAGCGGCTCGCGGCGCGGCTGCTGGCCGTGGAGGTCGTCGAGGAGGAAGAGATCGCGCAGATGCTCGGGCCCAAGGTGGAGCGCCGCCCGCTCCACCCCGAGCACGAGACGGTGCAGGCGCCGACCGAGCCCGGCGGCGAGTGGCCAAACATCACGCCAGCGTGACGGGCTCGGCGATGCGCTTCGGCGTGCGGAACGCGAGGTAGAACGCGCCGCCGAGCAGCACCAGGTCGAGCGCGGCGATGAGCACGCCCCAGAGGATTGCCGGCGGGAACAAGCTCGACGCGATGTTCGCCACGTCGCTCGCGCGCATCTCGCCGCCGATCACCGCGCTCGACTCGAACAGGTAGTCGATGCGCGAGAGCGTATCGAGCCCGAAGCACACGGCCAGGAACTGGGCCACCCAGACGCGCCCGCCGCGCCACTTCCACGCCACCAGCCCAAGCACCGCGGCCACCGGCGCCAGCGCGATCCAGCCGACCAAAGTCCGGACCCACACTCCGAGTGAAATGGCAATCGCCAGCGCCAGGCCGCCGAGGGCGATCGCCGCGCGCCGCTGTCCGCGGGCGAAGAGCAGCATGGTCGCGCCCGCAATCGGCGGCCCGACCAGCCCTCCCGCCGACACCAACGCGGAACGAATCCCGAGCGGCGCGGCCGCGAGCGCCACACCCGAGGCGTCGCCGAAGATTTGAAGCGTGTCGAAGCGGCCGCCCACGAGCACCGCCGTCAGCCCGTGGCCCATCTCGTGGACCCAGGTCGCGAGCAGCGTGAGCGGGTAGAGCACCAGCCGGCCAAAGGGCACGAGGTGCTCGAGCGCGAGCGCGGCGATGGCCGCGAGCACGAGGTCGAAGCGCGGCGTGGCGGCGTCTTGCGGCGAAGCCATGGCGGCACCCGGATAACGCCCGGCGTCAAGGTGCCGAGCGAGCCCACCCTCCAATTACGCGCGAGCCGCCTTAGTATTCCGTCAATGGCTACGCCCGAGTACACCGAGGATCTGCTCCCCAACGAGAAGCGCGAGAAGATCCGCGCCGAGGCGCTGGGCACCGGTTTCTATTCGCCGTGGCTGCATCTGGGCGTGACGAGCATCGTCGGCGGCGGGCTGGTGGTCGCCGCCATCACCCAGCTCCACGACGTGACGCTCGGTCAGATTCTCTTCGGCGTGGCGCTCTTCCTCTTCTCGAACGCGACCGAGTGGCGCATCCACAAGAGCCTCTTGCACCACCGCTTCAAGCTCGCGCCCGTGCTCTATGACCAGCACACGCCCATGCACCACATGATCTTCTACACGCACGACATGGCCGTGCGCAGTCGCCGCGAGTGGAAGGTCGTGCTCATCCCCAGCTTCGGGATCGTGATGGCGGCGGTGGGTCTGTTCCCGGTGATCGCGCTGCTGTGGATCTACAGCTCACACAACATGGCGGCGGTCTTCACCATCGAGACCATGGGCTACATCGTGAGCTACGAGTGGCTGCACCTCTCGTATCACCTGGATCCGAAGAGTCCGATCGGCTCGCTGCGCATCATCGGCTTCCTGCGGCGGCACCACGCGCTGCACCACGATCCGCGGCTCATGCAGCGCTGGAACTTCAACGTCAGCCTGCCGCTGTGGGATCTCGTGCGGCGCACGTACGCGAGCACGCTCGAGGAGGCGCAGGCCCGCGACGCGGAGAAGAAGGCTGCGCGCACTGCGTAGAAACACAACGGCCGCCGCGCTCGCGCGCAGCGGCCGTCGAAGCAACCGCGAGGCCCTCTAGAACATCGACCAGAGCAGCTGGTTGGTGACCTCGTGGTGGAACATGACCTCTTCCTTCTTGATGCGCGTGCCCAGGATGCGCGGGCAGCGGTCGGCGGCGCTCTGCTTGAGCTCGGCGAAGCGGGTCTGCATGTCCTCGCCGAGGAGCTGGGCCACGAAGGTGGAGGCCTTGAAGTTGCGGATCGCGTCGTTGATGTTGTCCGGCAGGAACCGGGTGCGCTCGCGCTTGCCCTCCTTCTCCTTCGGGTCGCTCGCGGGGCCCTCGAGGCCGGTGCGGACGAGCGTGTAGAGCTCGAGGTACGGGTTCGCGTCCGGGGCCACCGAGCGGACCTCGATGCGCGCGCTGCGCTCGTTGCCGGTGGGGATGCGCACCATGGCGCCGCGGTTGTTGGCCGAGGCCTTGATCTGGTTGGGCGCCTCGAACGCCGGGTCGAGGCGGCGATACGAGTTCACGCTCGAGTTGAGGATGAGGCAGATGTCGTTGGCGTTGTTGAGGATGCGGTCGATGAAGTCCCAGCCCGGCGCGGAGAGGTTCTCCTCGCCGCCCTTCTCCCAGAACAGGTTCTTGCCGTTCCGGTTGATGCTCATGTTGGTGTGCATGCCCGTGCCGTTGATGCCGGTGACGGGCTTGGGCAGGAAGCTCGCGGTCATGCCCAGGTTGTGCGCCACCTGGCGGGAGAGCAGCTTGTAGAGCTGCACCTGGTCGGCGGCGATGATCGCCTCGGAGAAGGTGTAGTTCATCTCGAACTGGCTCGGCGCCACCTCGGGATGGTCCTTCTCGTTCATGAAGCCCATCGAGCGCTGCACCTCGGCGGCGCGGTCGATGAACTGGCGGAGCGGGTCGTTGGGCAGCGAGTGGTAGTAGCCGCCCTCGCTCACGTAATCGAACTTGCCGGTGTCGTGGTAGTGGCGCTCGGCGTCGCGGCCCTTGAAGAGGAAGCCTTCGATCTCCATCGCCACGTGGCAGACGCTCTTGTCCTTCTGCCACATGCCGTCGGTGAGCGCCTTGAGGCGGCCGCGGAAGTCGGCGGAGTAGGGCGAGCCGTCGCGGTTGAGCACGTGCGCGAAGGTGAGCACCTTGCCCGGGCCGAAGACGTCGGCCGGCAGCCAGTAGAAGCTCGGCCAGTCCACCTTCAGGCGCAGGTCGGACTCGTGCTGGTGCGAGAAGCCGCGGATGGAGCTGCCGTCGAAGGTGAGGTTGTCCTCGCTCTTGAGGAGGAACTTCTTGTCGTAGTCGAGCATGTGCAGCCGGCCTTCGAGGTCGGTGAAGCACACGGTCACGGCCTTGAGCCGCTTCTCATCCGAGATGGCCTTGCGACGCGACTCGGCGATCACGCCCTCGTCGGCGTGGCTCGCGCGCTGCTCCTTGGCAGCGAGGTTCCGCTCCTCGAGCTCGTCGTAGGGAATCTCCAGGAAGTTCCGCAGGGAGTTGTTCGCGTCCATGTCTCGTCCTCGAATCGAAAAGGGAAGGTCCAGCCCCAAAAACGCGGCGTAAAACTACGCAAGCAAGTCTTGAAGTCAATCGACTTATTGCTCCGGGATTCCGATTAAGGGAATCGGCGCAGAAAAATGATTCAAATGGACGAGCGGATAACTCAACGATGTCCAGCCGCCGACGTCGCCGGCGACCCGGGGCTCGCCCGCCCACCCGCTGAGCCAAGAGCCTGAAAACGCTCAGCTGAGGGGCAGCCGACCGAAAAGAACGGCTAGTCGCTTGTGCGTTGGGGCCGATGTATGGCAATAGGCGACCCCCACGTACTACCGACAACAACCTCTTTGATGAATCGGGCGGGAACCATGAAGAACACACTGCGCGGAATGCTCCTGGGCGCGCTGGCGGCGACGGCGCTGGCCTGCGGCGGCACCACCACCGCGGCCTCGTCGAGCACGGGCACGCACGGCTCGACCACCGGCCACGTGACCAACACCAGCGGCTCCACGGGTCACAGCGGCTCCACGGCCGCGAGCACCGGCACCAGCGGCTCCGGCGCGACCACGGCGTCGAACGGCACGACCACGGCGTCGAACGGCACGACCACGGCCACCAACGCCAGCGCCGCCACCGACACCGGCTCGACCGGCACCACGTCCACCACGGGCACCAACACCACGGGCTCGACGGGCACCACGGTGACCACCGGCCTCACGACGTCCACGTCGACGTCGACCACGGGCACCACCGGCCGCACCACCTCGACCTCCACGTCGACCACGGGCACGACCGGCACCACCGTGAGCACCACCTCGACGTCGACCACGGGCACGACGGGCACCACGGTGACCACCGGCCTGACCACCTCGACCTCGACGAGCACCAGCACGGGCACGACGACCGCGGGCAACACCACCGGCACCACGACCGCGGGCACGTCGACCAGCACCAGCACGGGCACCACCACCGCGGGCACCAGCGGCAGCTGTGATGTTCCCAGCTTCGGCACGCCGACCAACGGCGACATGGGCGCCACCTGCACGCCGTACGCGGACGGCGGCTCGGCGCAGTGCGCGGCCGGCGAGTACTGCCTCGGCGCGCAGGGCGCGAGCACGGGTGAGTGCTACGTCCTCAACTGCGACGCCACCAACCAGACGGGCTGCCCCGGTGACGCGTACTGCTACGACTTCGGCAGCGTGACGGCGTGCATCGCCCAGTGCGTCCCGGCCCTGGGCGGCTGCAACGGCAGCCAGGTCTGCCCGACGCTCTTCATCAACCCCAACGATCCCGAGCTCTGCAACGACCGCTGCACCAACGCGGCCAGCTGCAACGCGCCGGACGCGGGCACCACGTTCGTCTGCGACACCACCGCGGGCTACTGCAAGTGCACCCACGACGCCGACTGCGACGGCATCAACCCCGGCGACAAGTGCGACCTCGCCAGCGGCAGCTGCTACACGCCCTGCGGCAACGGCGGCGACTGCAGCGCGGCCCCGTACGGCGGCTGCTGCCTGAGCGTCTCGGGCGTGAGCGAGTGCGATCCGTACGGCCAGTCGGCGACCTCGACCACCACCACCGGCACCACCGGCACCGCCACGTCGACGACGGGCACCACGGCCACCTCGACGACCGGCACCACCGCCGCGTCGACCACGGGCACCACCGCGACCTCGACCACGGGCACCACCGCCACGTCGACGACCGCCACGTCCACGACCGGCACCACCGCGACCTCGACGACCGGCACCAGCACCACCGGCACCTCGACCACCACCACGGGCACCAGCACCACCGGCTCCGCGGGCGTGTGCATCTCGCCGGATCCGACGCCGGGCCTCATCGACAACGGCGACCTGGGCATGGGATGCACCGCTTATCCCGACGCCGGCTCGGCCAACTGCGCCACCGGTGAATACTGCCTCGGCACGCCGGGCGAGTGCGTCGGCACCTGCAGCCTGCTCGACGGCACGGGCTGCCCGGGCACCACGCTCTGCCTCGACGTCGGCCTGGGCACCGTGGGCATCTGCTACGGCCTCTGCTACCCGGCCTCGACGCCCACCTGCCTCGGCTCGCAGGTCTGCCTGCCCTCCACGCCGAACGGCAACGACCTCAGCCTCTGCGTCGATCCCTGCGCGGCCACGAGCGACTGCAACGCGGCCGACGGCGGCACCACCAACGTCTGCGACACGAACAGCGGCCTCTGCAAGTGCACGCAGGACGCCGACTGCGGCTCGGGCTACACCTGCGACGTCGCCAGCGGCGAGTGCATCGTGGCCTGCCCGAGCAACGGCGTGTGCGGCTCGGGCTGCTGCGAGACGGCGGGCGGCGTGAGCTTCTGCGACTCCGCCGGCTACGTGCCCGACCTCACCATCACCGAGTACGTGACGGGCAGCAGCAACAACAAGGCGCTGGAGATCACCAACCTCTCCGGCCAGACCAAGACCCTCGCCGAGTACTCCATCCGCGAGTACGCCAACGGCGGCACCACCGTGAACGGCCAGTTCACGCTGGGCACGGCCACCAAGACCACGATCGCTCCGGGCGAGGTGTGGGTGGTCTGCAACCCGGGCGTGAGCAACAGCACGCTGCTCGCGGCCTGCAAGCAGAACGGCACCGCGCAGGCGATGGGCTTCAACGGCAACGACGCCCTCGAGCTCGTGCACACCGCCAGCGGCACGGCGACCGTCATCGACAGCATCGGCCAGGTGGGCAACAACCCCGGCGCCGCGGGCTGGGTCGACGGCACGGTGAGCACCGTGGGCGAGATGGCGCGCATCTGCGGCACGCCGCCGGACACCGACTCCAGCGATGCCTACGACCCGGCGGTCGACTTCACCGGCGCCTCGGCCACGACGTTCAGCGGCTTCGGCACCTACAGCTGCCCGTAGTCGCAATGCGCTGAGCACCTGGGCCCGTGTCCGCTCCGGCGGCGCGGGCCCTCGTGTTTCCGGGCCGGCTTGATCGACTGAACAAATGTTCATAGCTTGGGCGCATGGGCAACGTCCGGGCACTGCGCGCGCCGCCACGCACGCGCTACGTGGAGCTTCGCGCCCGGAGCGCCTTCAGCTTCCTGCAGGGCGCGTCGCTGCCGGAGGAGCTGGCCCAGCGCGCCGCCGACCTGGGCTACGAGGCCATGGCGCTCGGGGACGCGGGCGGCGTCTACGGCTGCCCGCGCTTTCATCTCGCCGCGAAGGAGCTGGGGCTGCGGCCGCTCGTCGCTGGCGACCTGCAGCTCACCGACGGCCTGGGCAGCGTGCGGCTCCTGGTGGAGAGTGAGCGCGGCTATCGCAACCTGTGCCGGCTCTTCACGCTCTCGCACCAGGGGCGGCCCAAGGGCGAACACGCGGCGACGCTTCCGCAGCTCTGCGCGCACGCGGAAGGCCTGGTGGCGCTGCTGGGCGCGTGCACGGACGTTCAGTCGGCGGACCGCGTGGCGGCGGCGCTGGGGCGCGAGCGCGCCGTGGCCGAGGTGAGCCGGCACCTCGATCCGGTGCAGGAGCGCGGGAATCGGAAGATGGCGGCGCTGGCCGAGAAGCGCGGGCTTGGGCTCGTCGCAACGGGCGACGTGCGCTTCGCGCGGCCCACCGACCGGCCGCTCTACGACGTGCTCACCTGCATCCGGCACTCGCTCACGCTGGACAACGCCGGCACCGCGCTCGCCCGGAGCGCCGAGCAGCATTTGCACGAGCCTTCCGAGATGGCGCTGCGCTTCGCGGACCTGCCGCGCGCCGTCGACGCCACCGCCGAGCTCGCCGCGCGCTGTGCCTTCACGCTGGAGAAGCTGCCGTACCGCTTCCCCGACTTCCCCGTGCCCGATGGCGGCAGCCAGCAGGCGTATCTGGAGACGCTCACCTGGGCCGGCGCGAAGAAGCGCTACGGCTCGCGGCTCGAGCGCGATCCGCGCGTGGCCACGCAGCTGCGGCACGAGCTCGCGCTGATTGGGAAGCTCTCGCTCGCGGGCTACTTCCTCATCGTCTGGGACCTGGTTCGCTTCTGCGGCGAGCGGCGAATCCTCGTGCAGGGGCGCGGCTCGGCAGCGAACTCGGCGGTGTGCTTCGCCCTGGGCATCACCGCGGTGGAGCCGCTGCAGGCGGGGCTGCTCTTCGAGCGGTTTCTGTCGGAGGAGCGCGGCGAGTGGCCCGACATCGATCTCGATCTGCCCTCGGGCGATCGCCGCGAAGAGGTGATCCAGTACGTGTACAAGACGTACGGTCCGCGCGGCGCGGCGATGTGCGCCGAGGTCATCACCTACAAGTCGCGACTGGCGCTGCGTGAAGTCGGCAAGGTGCTCGGCCTCGACGCCGCGACCATCGATCAAGCCGCGCGCAGCGTGCCCCCATTCGAGTATCGCGAGGACGAGCAGCAGGGCGTCGACGAGCGGCTCGTCGCGGCGGGCTTGCCGCCCGAGGGCCACCGGCTGCGGCTCTACGTGAAGCTCGCCGACTCGATGATTGGCCTGCCGCGGCACCTCTCGCAGCACTCCGGCGGCATGGTGATCGCCCAGGGTGCGCTCGACGAGCTCGTTCCCCTCGAGCCCGCGGCCATGCCGGATCGCACCACGCTCCAGTGGGACAAGGACGACTGCGAAGGGCTGCACCTCATCAAGATCGATCTGCTCGGGCTGGGGATGATGGCGGCGCTGGAGCAGTGTCGCGATGTGCTCGAGGCGCGCGGGCAGACCTGCGACTACGCGCAGCTCCCGCACGACGATCCGAAGATCTACGCGGTGGCGCGCAAGGGCGACACGGTGGGCGTCTTCCAGATCGAGAGCCGCGCGCAGATGGCCACGCTGCCGCGGCTGCAGCCCACGCGGTTCTACGACCTCGTGGTGAGCGTGGGGCTCATTCGGCCCGGGCCGATCGTCGGCAAGATGGTGCACCCGTACCTCGCGCGGCGCGCGGGCAGGGAGGTGGTGCGCTATCCGCATCCGGACCTCGAGCCGGTGCTGCAGCGGACGCTCGGCGTGCCCTTGTTTCAAGAGCAGCTCATGCGCATCGCCATGGTCGCGGGCGGGCTCACCGGCGGCGAGGCCCAGGAGCTGCGCAAGGCCATGACCCACAAGCGCAGCCGCGAGCGCATCGCGCGCTTCGATCAGAAGATGCGCTCGGGCATGCACGGCCGCGGCTACAACGACGCCACCATCGACGAGGTGCTCACCGGCATTCGCGCGTTCGCCGAGTACGGTTTTCCCGAGAGCCACTCGGCGAGCTTCGCGCTGCTCGTGTACGCGAGCCTGTGGCTCAAGGTGTACCACCCGGCCGTGTTCCTGGCGGCGCTGCTCGACAACCAGCCCATGGGCTTCTACTCGCCGGCCACGCTCATCAAGGACGCGCAGCGCCATGGCGTGCACGTGTATCCCGCGTGCGTTGTAAACAGTCAGGTTAAGTCGACCGTACTCGGCGAGCGGGAGATGCGGCTGGGGCTGGAGATGGTGGGCGGGCTGGGCACCGCCGTCGCCCAACGGATCTTGAAAGCGCGCTCTGAACGGCCGTTCACGAGCGTGTCCGACGTGTGCGTGCGCGCGCAGCTCGACACCGCTCGCGCCGAAGCGCTGGCCGAGGCGGGCGCGTTCGCGGCGCTGGGGGCGACGCGGCGGCAGGCCTTGTGGCGCGTGGACGCGGCCGTCGGTGCGGGCGGGTTGGCGCCGCCGCCGGCCGAGGGCGCGTCGCCGCTGAAGGAGCTCACGCCGGTGCAGCGCACGCTCGCCGACTACGCGTCGACGGGTGTCACCGTGGGGCCGCACCTCGTGGGCCGGATGCGCGACGAGCTGCAGAAGCTCGGCGTGACGCCGGCCGACCGCGTGCTCGATCAGCCCAACGGCTCGTGGCAGCGCATCGCCGGCTTGGTGATCATCCGGCAGCGGCCCGGTACGGCGAAGGGCATGGTGTTCCTCTCGCTCGAGGACGAGACCGGGCTCTCGAACGCGGTCATTGATCCGCCCACGTTCCAGGAGCACCGGCAGGTGCTGCTCGGCGCGCAGTTGTTGATGGTGGAGGGGCCGCTGCAGAACATCGACGGCGTGGCCACGGTGAAAGGCAAACGCTTTCACGCGCTCGCCGCGCCGAAGGAGCTGCCGGCCTCGCGCGACTTTCATTGACGCGCTAGAACCGCGAGATGCCTCGACCGCACGCCGTCTTGAAAGTCATCGGCGCCGACCGCGCCGGCCTCGTCGCCGATGTGGCGAACCTCTTGTTCCGCCTCGGCGCCAACATCCTCCACGCCGACGACCACATCGACTTCGAAGCGGGCCTCTTCTTCCAGCGCGTGGAGTTCACGCTGCAGGGCGAGCTCACGTCGGGCGATCGCGAGCGCATCGGCGCCCAGATTGGCCAGACCTGCGACCAGTGGAAGATGCGCTGGGATCTGCGATGGCACGGCACGCCTCGACGCGTGGCGCTGCTCACCAGCAAGCACCCGCACTGCACGCTGGATCTCCTCGCGCGCCACCGCGCGGGCGAGCTCGCGTGCGAGCTCCCGGTCGTGATTTCGAACCACCCGGACCTGGAGCACGAGGTCACGCGCCGCGGCTACAAGTACGTGCACGAGCCCATCGCGGGCGGCGACAAGCGCGATCAAGAGCAGCGCATCCAGAAGCAGCTCGAGGCCGAGAAGATCGATCTGGTGGTGCTCGCGCGCTACATGCAGATCCTCTCGAGCGACTTCGTGGCGCCGTGGAGAGAGCGCATCCTCAACATCCACCACTCGTTCTTGCCCGCGTTCGCTGGGGCCGAGCCGTACAAGCAGGCCTACCGCCGCGGCGTGAAGCTCATCGGCGCCACCAGCCACTACGTCACGGCCGACCTCGATGAAGGCCCGATCGTGTGGCAGGACGTGACGCGCGTCTCGCACCGAGACAGCGTCGACGACCTCGTGCGCAAGGGCCGCGACCTCGAGCGCGTGGTGCTCGCCAACGCCGTCCGCTGCGCGCTCGAAGATCGAATCATCGCGTACGGCAACAAGACCGTGGTCTTCGATTGAGTGCGCACGCCTGGATCGTGCTCGGCGCGCCGCTCTCGGCCGTGCGTCGCGCGCTCAAGGCGCAGCAAGCGGAAGCCATCTTCGGCCCGAGCGAGAAGCGTCGGGTGCGCGTGTTTCCGCGCGTGGCCGACGCGGCGGGATTCACCAGGCGGAACTCGCGCGCGCGGCTCCTGGCGATGGTCGAAGGCGACGCCCGCGTGGCGCTGGCGGTTTGGCGCGCGGGCGTGTGCAAGGTGGAGCTCGAGCTGCCGCGTGTGCTGCGCTCGTCGGACGACGTGAGCGATGCGCGCGAGGCCATTGGCCGGCTCGCGAAGCCGCTCGAGTCCGATCCGCCGGGCGCGCTCAAACCGGGCACGGCCGCGATCGATCTCGCCGCGGGCCTCTGCGGCGTGGGAGCCGAGCAGGTGAGGGCGATGGACTTCGCGACCCTCGTCGCGCTTCGCGGCACCGACGCGCGCACGCTCGACGCGCGCGAGCAGAAGCGGCTTGGCGGTCTTCGGTTACTCGAACCGGACGGAACGGAATCGCCGCTCGTCGTTGGCCTGCCAGGTCCCGAGCACGACGACGACGAGCCGCCGCGTGCATCAGGTCGCGCGTGGAATCCGTGGGATCCGCTCGTGAAACGAAAAGGTTAAATGTCGAAGGTGGCGACGATCGCCGCGTGGTCCGAGGGCGCGTCGCCCTTGCGCGACGCGCGATCGATATTCGCCGACGTGCAGCGCTCCGCCAGCGGAGCCGTGGCCAGGATGTGGTCGATGCGCAGGCCCTTGTTCTTCGGGAACGCGAGCTGCCGGTAGTCCCAGTAGCTGTAGAGCCCTGGCTCGGGATGGTGCTGGCGCACCACGTCCTTCAGGCCGAACTCGGCGATCTTCGCGAGCGCGTTGCGCGCGTCGATGTGGAAGATGGGCTCGTTGGGCCAACCTTCCGGGTCGTAGACGTCGATGGGCTGCGGCGCGACGTTGAGATCGCCGAGCAGCACCACCTTCTGGTCGGGCTTGAAGTGCCGATCGAGGTACGCGCGGAAGCGCGACATCCAGGCGAGCTTGTAGTCGTACTTGTCGCTGGGCACCGACGAGCCGTTGGGCATGTATGTGCAGAGGATGCGCACGCCCTGGTACGTGCCGGCGATGAGGCGCGCCTGCGGATCCTCGTGCTCGTCGTCGAGGCCTGCGGTCACGTCCTCGAGCGGCTGCTTGGTGAGGATGGCCACGCCGTTGTAGCTGCGCTGCCCGGAGACCACGGCCTCGTAGCCCAGCTGCGCCAGCGGCGCGGTGGGGAACTCGCTCGCCTCGACCTTGATCTCCTGCAGGCAGAGCACATCCGGCTGGTGCTCGGGGAGCCACGCGAGCAGGCGATCGAGCCGCGCGCGAATCGAGTTCACGTTCCAGGTGGCGATCTTCACGGCGCGGAACCTAGCCGCATTTGCATCGTGCGGCCATCGTCACCATCGGTGTCGGAGGAGGATGCCATGCCCCGCGACGAGACATCGGTCGAACTCTCCGTTCGTCAGTGGCGTGGCGCGCTGCCCGACGAGCAGGAGCAAGCGCTCCTCGAGCGCATCGCAGAGCTGGAGCTCGGGAGACAGATGCGCCTGCTGCGCGTGTTGCTCCCCGTGCTCGAGCAGCTGCTGAAGGACGAGCAAGCGGAGGGCGCGCGTTCGCTCGACGCCTCGGGAGCGGTTCACTGAGCCGGCGCCAGGCAGTCGGGCGCTTCGTGGTTGGCGTCGTTGACGGCCGTGGACACGTCGCGCGCTCGCAGCGCTTCGGCGGGGAAGGGCGCGAGCAGCTCTTGCGAATCGGCCTGGGGATCGAGCCAGCGCGCGATGTCCCGCGGACGGAGCAACACCGGCATGCGATCGTGCACGCGCCGCACGAGCGCATTGGCGTCGGTCGTCAGCAGCGTGCACGTGGCGATGGGCTCGGCGCCATGCCCGGGCCACCAGCGCTCCCAGAGCCCCGCGAACGCGAACGGCGCGTCGTCGCGCATCGCGTAGAACACGGGCTCCTTCTTCTTGCCGCGCTCGGCGGGCCGCCACTCGTAGAAGCCATCGGCGATGAGCACGCACCGCCTCCGCTGGTAGGCGGCGCGGAACGGCGGCTTGTGGGCCGCCTCCTCGGCGCGCGCGTTGATGAGCTTGCTGCCGAGCTTCAGATCCTTGGCCCAGGGCGGCACGAGTCCCCAGCGGAGAAACGTGGCGTGCGAGGGGTCGTCGCCGGTGATGGCCAGCACCGGCTGTGTGGGCGCGATGTTGAAGCGGGGCGGGAGCGAGTCCGGAAACATCACGCCCGGAAACGCGGCCTGCAGCGTGCGCTCCGAAGACTTCAGCGTGTAGCGGCCGCACATCGCGATATATCGAGATGTTACTTGCGCCGGCTGAAGGAGGGCGAGTCGCTCGCGGGGAACGACTCCTCGTCT
The DNA here is from genome assembly GCA_018266075.1 of Deltaproteobacteria bacterium. Classification (GTDB taxonomy): domain Bacteria; phylum Myxococcota; class Myxococcia; order Myxococcales; family SZAS-1; genus SZAS-1. The sequence continues at coordinate 77,966 of JAFEBB010000009.1, forward strand.
GCCTCCTGGACCTCGTCGAGCTCGTCTTGTTCGTCGCGATCGTACGGCAGCGGCTGGGACGGCTGGGCTTCCTGCGGCGGCTTCGGCGGCTGCTCGACCGTCGTCTTCTCGGTCTTGGGCTCGGTCATGATCCCCGCACCTCCTCGCTCTCACGTTGGGCGCGACGGGTTGCCGCGGCAACGCCACGTGGAGCGAGAAAGCGGCCGCGCGTTCCGCTACCGTGCTCGGCCATGAGCGAGACCAGCCAGCGCGCCCTCGGGCGCATCCAGGTGCACCCGCGGGGCTTCGGGTTCCTCACCATTACGGCCGGTGACGAGGTGACCTCGGCCTTCGTGGCGCCGCCGGACCTGAACCGCTTCTTCGCCGACGACGTGGTCGAGGCCACCGTCACCCGCGGCGCCGACGGCCGTTTCACGGCGAAGGACCTGCAGCTCAAGGAGCGCCCGCGTGCGCTGGTGTTCGGCGAGGTGGTGAGCCGCGGCCCCCAGCTCTTTCTGCACGTGGATCGCGAGGTGTCCAACACCGACTGGCCGCTCGATGCGCCGGCGGGCGCGGTGACCGTGGGCGATGTGGCGCTCGCGCGCGTGGGCGACGGGCGGCTCGCGCTCTTCCAGAAGCTGGAGAAGGGCGGCGACCACTCGCTCGAGCGCGTGGTGGCGCGCTACGCGATTCCCTTCGAGGTGGCGCCGAAGGTGATCGCGGCGGCCGACGAGGCGCGCACGCGGGCGCACACGCTCGGCGGTCGAAGGGACTTGCGCGACGTGCCGACGATCACCGTCGACGCCGTGAGCACGCGAGACATCGACGACGCGGTGTCCGTGCTCCCTGCCGATGCGGACGGCGGCGTGCGCCTGCTGGTGTCGATCGCGGATGTGGCCGAGTTCGTGGAGGAGGGTAGCGTGCTCGACAAGGCCGCGCGCGAGCGGGCCACGAGCGTGTACCTGGCGAACCGCGTGCTGAACATGCTGCCCGAGTCGCTCTCGTCGGAGCACCTGAGCTTGCTGCTCAACGTGGAGCGCTCGTGCTTGACCGTGGAGCTGCGGCTCGACGCAGAGGGCAACGTGCTCGCGTCGGATGTGTACGAGAGCGTCATTCGCTCGTTCGCGCGCTGCACCTATACGGAAGTCGCGGCGTATCTCGACAAGGGCGAGGTCTCGCAGAACCTCGAGCCGGTGCGCGCGGCGCTGCCGTGGCTTCGGGCGGCGTCGGCGCGGCTGGCGGTGGCGCGGGCGCGGCGCGGCGGCGTCCAGATCGAGAGCGACGAGGCGCGGCTCACATTCGACGACGAGGGCGAGGTCTCCGGCGTGGTGGCCGAGCCGAGCACGAGCGCGCACGTGATGATCGAGCGCTTCATGGTCGCGGCCAACGAGGGCATCGCCGCGTTCCTCGCCGCGCGCGGTGTGCCCGTGCCGTTCCGCGTACAGGACCGGCCGGACCCGCAGCGCGTGGCCGACCTCGCCGCGTTCGCCGAGAACTCCGGCTTCGCCACCGGCTTCGGAAAGGAGCTGAGCCCGCTCGCGCTGGCCGCTTTCGACCGGCAGATCTCGGGCTCGGCGTCGGAGCCGGCGCTGCGTGCGGTGCTGCGTCGTGCGCTGGGTTTCGCGCGCTATACCGCCACGCCGACCGGTCACTTCGGGCTCGCCGCGCCGCTCTACCTGCACTTCACCTCGCCCATTCGCCGCTACGCCGACCTCGCCGTGCACCGCACGCTCAAGCAGTACCTGCGCGGCAAGCGCGACTTCACGCCGGGCGATGCCAACGTCGCCCAGCTCTGCGAGCACCTGAACGGGCGCGCCCGCGCGGCGGATCGGGCGGAGCGCGACCGGCGTCGCATGCTGCTCGCGCGCTACATGCGCAACCAGGTGGGCACCCGCTACTCGGCGCGCATCACGCGGGTCACGCCCTTCGGGCTCCTGGCTCAGCTCGACGGCATGCGGGTGGAAGGCCTCGTTCCCTCGGACGCGTTGCCCGACGGTCCCTACCGGCCCGACGCGCGCCAGACGCGGCTCTCCAACGGCACCCGCAGCTTCGCGGTGGGCGCGCCCATCGTGGTGAAGGTGTCGTCGACCGACGAGGAGCTCGGTCGGGTGGAGCTCGGCCTCGAGCCTTGATTTCGCGAGCCTGACAGCAGGCCCGCCTTGCCGGTAGCATCTGCGCGGCGTGAGATGCCTGGCCCCATCCGAGGTCGTCCAGTACGCGATGGGTTCGCTCAGCGGCGCTGAGCTCGCCCAGGCCGAGTCGCACCTCAACACCTGCGACGCCTGTCTGGCGCGCGTGGAGACGCAGCGGCTCGGCCAGGAGTCGACCGCGCCGCACGCCACGCTGCCCAGCCTCGGCGCCGCTGCGAAGTCGATGAAGCCGACGCCCCTCGCGGCGCTGAAGCGGCCGCCGTCGGGCGAGATTCTTCGGGGCGACGAGTCCACCGCGCCGGGGAAGACGCTGCCCGGCGACTCGACCAGCGGCCGGACGCCTCCGCGCGACGAGCGGCCCGCTGAGATCTCCGCGCCCGGCGAGCTCCCGCGCGGCACCGTGGTGGGCCGCTACCTCGTGGTCGAGCGGCTGGGCACCGGCGCGATGGGCGCGGTGTACCTCGCCTACGACCCCGAGCTCGATCGCCGCGTGGCGCTCAAGCTCTTGCGGCCGGGCCACGCCGAGGGCCGCGCCGACGTGCTGCGCCAGCGGCTCATTCGTGAAGCGAAGGCGATGGCGCGGCTGGTGCACCCGAACGTGGTCTCGGTCTTCGACGCCGGCGCCTACGGCCGCCGGGTGTTCGTGGCGCTCGAGTATGTGGACGGCCCCACGCTCGAGAAGTGGCTCAAGGACAAGCCGCGCGGCTGGCGCGAGGTGCTGGCCAAGTTCGTCGAGGCGGGGCGCGGGCTGGCGGCGGCGCACCGCGTGGGCCTGGTGCACCGCGACTTCAAGGCCGAGAACGTGCTCATCGCCTCCGACGGCCGGGTGAAGGTGACGGACTTCGGGCTCGCGCACGTGGAGTCGATGCCCGCAGAGCTCGCGGGGACCAGCGGTCCTCGGGAAGCTTCGCCTTCGCTCACGAGCCCGGGCGCGCTCATCGGCACGCCTGCGTACATGGCGCCGGAGCAGTTCCTCGGGCAGGCCACCGACCCGCGCACCGACCAGTTCAACTTCTGCGCGGCGCTCTACGAGGCGCTCTACGGCGTCACCCCCTTCGGCGAAGACGATGTGGCCAGGATCGCCCGGCGGGTGACGGGCGGCGAGCTGCCCACGCCGCCGACGGACGTGGTCGTGCCGGCGTGGGTGCGCGACCTGGTGCTGCGCGGGCTCTCACTGCGGCCCGAAGATCGTCACAAGAGCCTCGAGTCGCTGCTCTCCGCGCTCGGCCGGGACCCGAACATCGCCCGACGCAAGGTGCTGGCACTGGGGCTCGCGCTCGCCGCGACCGTGGGCGCCGCGGGCATTGCCGCGCGCTGGATCTGGCGCGAGCGAACGCGCTGCTCCCGCGACGCGATCGCCCAGGAGGCTGGCTTCTGGAGCGCGGACCGAGCCGCCACCATCCGGCAAGCCGCGGCCGAGCCCCAGCGCGGTGACACCAGCGCCGCCGCGCTCGATTCGTTCGCCCGCGCGTGGACCGAAGAGCGCCGCGCGCTCTGCGATGAGGAGCGCGTGAACGCCGTGTCGGCGGCGACCGCGGAGCTGCGCGCGCAGTGCCTGGAGGCCACCGCGGCCACTGCGGGCGCGCTCGCCGAGCAGCTCGCCGCGCCCGATCCGAAGACGCGCGCGATGCTCGAGACCATGCCGCGCGAGCTCTTGCCGCCGTCCATCTGCGCGCAGGTGGAGTCGGCGCGTCCGCGGTGGCGCGAGCTCGGCGTCGAAGTGCAGCGCGAGCTGGGGCGCGCCGGGCTCTTGCTCCGCCTGGGCCGCTACGAGGAGGCCTCGGCGCTCACCGACAAGCTCGAGGCCGAGGCCAAGACCCGCGCCGACGTCGATGAGCGAGGTCAGGCCATGCAGCTCCGCGCCATGCTCTCGCTTCGCAAACAGGAGCACCTCGAGAGCGCGCTCGCGCAGTTCAACGAGTGCGCGCGGCTCGGCGAAGAGGCCGCCGACGACGACCTGGTGGCCGGCTGCCGCGTGGGTGCGGTGATGGTGGCCGGTGAGTTCATGAACCGCTACGACGAGGCCCAGGAGCTCGCGAGCGAGGCGAGGGCGGCGGTCGCGCGCGACGGACAGAATCCCTACTGGTCCACGCGGCTCGACCGCGTGCTGGGCAACATCGCCGTGAACCGCGGCGACCCGCGCGGCACGGCGCTCATCAGCCATGCGCTGGAGCAGAGCCGCGCGCTGCACGGCGGTGATGTGCCCAGCATGGCCTGGGACTACAACGACCTCGGCCGCGCCGTGGGTGATCTCGACGGCGACGCCGCCCGCGCCGCGCAGCTCTTCGAGCACGCCGCCGAGCTCGACCTGCAAGCCTTTGGTCCCCACAACCCGGCGCTGGAGACGTTCTGGGAGAACGCTGGCGCCGCGGCGATCCTGGCCAACGATCCCCAGCGCGCACTGGAGTTTGCCGAGAAGGCGCGCGACGTCATCACCAGCTCGGGCAAGGAGATGCCCTCCGACGCCGCCGACGCGTTCGTGCTGCGCGCCTCCGCGCTCGCCGATCTGGGGCGGCTCGCCGAGGCCCGCGCCGACTTGAGCCAGGCCGAGAAGCTCATGAAGGGCATCGAGGTGGACTCCGGCTCGAGAGCGGAGCTGCTCGTGCTCCGCGCCCGCGTGGCGCTCGCCGACGGCCGGCGCGCGGACGCCGTGCGCGACGGCGAGCAGGCGCTCTCGCTCGCCAACCAGCGGCCCGGCGAGTCCCTCACCCTCGGCGAGGCGCGCTTCACGTTGGCTCAGGCGCTGCCCGCGCAGGATCGCGTCCGGGCGCGCACGCTCGCGAGCGAGGCGCAGGACGCGTTCCGCAAGCTCAAGGCCGCGCGTCCACAGAAGCGGTTGGCGGAGATCGACGCCTGGCTGGCGGGCAATCCGTAGCGATGGTTAGCGCACGCGGCCGCGAATGAGCGGCAGCGCCCAGTCCTCGGCGAGCGCGAGCGCGTCGGCCTTGGACACGCTGTGCGTCGTCTGCAGATGCGCCTCGAGCTGCGTGGAGCACCGCGACACCTCGATGAGCTCCTCGCTGTGCGCGCGCACGCTCCACTCGCAGTGCGGACACTTGGCCGTCCGGGTCGCGGACTTTCCGGGCGCCGACGAGAGGTCCAGGGCCGGCAGCAGCGACTTCGACCACGAGCGCGCATGCTCGTGCGCGCGCTGCCAGGTCCAGTCGTGCTCGCCGGCGAGGTGGCCTTCCAGCTCGTGGGAGACGTCGACCACCACGTCGGCGGCGGCGCTGGGCGCCTCGCGCTTCCACGCGCACTCGGGGCACTGGGCAGATTCGGACATGACGAAAGTGTAGCGCAGTCGGCAGAATCTGCGTGCCGCTGGGGGCGACTTTTCCTGTCGTGTCACAAATGGGAACCCCGGACGGGGTCCGATCACCGGCCTTCGGCAAGAAACTTGGGGTTCCGCGCGGCGGGGGCAATTCGGCGCAGCGTGTTGTGGTCGGTGTGGTGGAACGGCTTCGGGCGCCCGCCGACCAGGAGCACGGTGTCCTGCTCGTAGCTGAAGGTGCCGTCGGCGTTCACGGTGACGGTGATGGCGTACTCGATGGTCTGGAAGTGCTGCTCGAGGAACGGCCCGGAGCAGATGCCTGCGCTCGTGGAGCCGCGCGCGGCGCGCACGGTGAACGTCGTCGCGTCCGGGAGCGCGGTGCCCATGGCCAGCGCGACCTGCGCGCGCGGAATGGCGATGGTCTGCGTCACCGTGTTCGTGGCCGGCTCCCAGAGCCAGTAGCCGACCTGATCATGGAAGGCCTCCGTCTCGCCGAGCTTGGTGATGAAGGTGTGGTAGCGCAGGCCGTAGAGCAGCTGCGGCCCGTTCGGCTGCGGGTCAATGGGCTGAAGCACCATGCGCTCGAGGTACGGCTCCTCTTCGCTGCCTTCCGCGACCGGGTGGACGTCGAGGCCCTGGCCCTCCCAGGTGCCTGCCAGCGGCGCGAGCGGGCCCAGGTTCTTCAGCGTGTCGGCGTCGATGGGATCGGGCTCGGTGAAGATGTCGGGGGCGTTGGCGCTCATGGGCGGCATTTGTACAAGAGTCAGCCTGGACGCGCTCGTGCGTCGGGGACCTGGCCGAGCGAGCGAGCCGTGGTAAGTTGACCGCGTTCGTGCCGGACCTTTTCGGCCCCGTAGCTCAGGTGGATAGAGCGGCGGTTTCCTAAACCGTAGGCCACGCGTTCGAATCGCGTCGGGGCCACTTTTCTTCTCTCATGGCGACGCCGCTTCCGCCGCGCCTCAGTCACGCTCAAATCCCCGAGTACGTGACCCGCGTGGTGCGCGCGCTCGACGAGGCCGGGCACCCGTCGTTCCTCGTGGGCGGCTGCGCGCGCGATCTCCTGCGCGGGGTTCAGCCCAAGGACTTCGACGTGGCCACGCGCGCGCGGCCGGAAGTCGTCTTGAAGCTCTTCCCGAAGACGGTGCCCACCGGCCTGCAGCACGGGACGGTGACCGTGGTGGAGCCCGAGGGGCACGTGGAGGTGACCACCTTTCGAGGCGAAGAGGGCTACCAGGACGGCCGCCGCCCGGATCGCGTGGTCTTCCTCGACGACGTGGAGAGCGATCTCTCGCGCCGCGACTTCACCATCAACGCGATCGCCTTTGATCCGCACCGGCAGCTGATGGTGGACCCGTTCGGCGGCGTGAAGGATCTGGAGCGCGAGCTCATCCGCTGCGTAGGCAAGGCCGACGATCGCTTCGGCGAGGACGGATTGCGGCCCTTGCGTGCGGTGCGGTTCGCGAGCGTGCTGCGCTTCGAGCTCGAGCCCGAGACGCTCGCCGCCATCCCGCGCGCGCTGAACACCTACGCGCGCGTGGCCATCGAGCGCGTCGCCGACGAGCTTCGCAAGCTGCTCCACGGGCCGCGGCCGTCGCGCGGGCTGCAGCTGCTCATGGACACCGGGCTCTGGATCCGGATCCTCCCGGCGCTGAAGGACGAATCGAAAGATGCGCTCGCTCATCGTTTCGCGCGCGTGAACTTCACGCCGCGCACGCACGCGCATCGGCTCGCGGCGCTGTTCTGGGATCACCCGAAGGCGCTCGAGGCGCTCAAGCCGTCGACCGAGCTCTTGAAGCGCGTGCAGGAGATCGATCGCCACCACACGCCGATGTCGACGTCGAAGACGGATCCCGAGCTGCGCCGCTTCGCGAGCCAGGTCGGCCGCGCGCGGTTGCACGACGTGCTCGTGCTCCAGCGCGCCGAGCTTCGCACCCGCGGCGATGCCGAAGCGTGCCGCACGTTCGTGGCGAATCGGGCGCGGCTGCACGAGCTGCTCGCGTCGAACCCGCCGTTGACTGCGCAGGAGCTCGCGCTGCGCGGCGACGCCCTCGCGTCGCTCGTGGGCGGCCCAGGGCCCGAGGTCGGCCGAGCGCAGCGTCGCCTGCTCGACGCCGTGCTCGACGACCCGACTGCAAACACGCCTGAGCGCCTCCGCGAGCTGCTGTCACCTGGCCGCCATTGAGCTTTGCCCAGGTTTCCCACAAGTTTTCGCACACCCATCCTGGCGCTTGACCCGGCGCTCGGGCGCACGTGGGGCGCCGTTCTCGGCACTTGGATGCCAATTTTGAGGCGCTCGCGAGGCGACTCAGAGGGCCTCGAGGGCGGGTGGAGGCCTGTGGACAACCTGTGGCCAGCCGATGCCGCACCGTGTTGTGGTGCTTGTAGGCGATCTATATAGTGCGCCGCCCTGCGGGGCGGGGGAGCGTCGAGGCCGATGGGAAACAGCGTCTCCAGCGCGATTCCTTCGGGCCCGCCGCGGGTGCTCTGCATCCTGAACCAGAGCGAGGTCCGCGGTCGCGTGCGCCAGGTGCTGGAGCGCGACGGCTTCGTGGTGTCCGAGGCTGCGACGGGGCTGGATGGCGTCGCGGCTGCCGAGCGCGGCACGCCCGACCTGGTGCTGGTGGACTTCCACCTCCCGGACATCGAAGGCACCGCGGTGGCCACGCACCTGCGCAAGTCGCTCTCGAGCATGCCCATCGTGGCGCTCGCCGAGCCGGGCCACGAGCACAAGCTGGCCATCAGCGCGGGCTGCAACGGGGTGGTCGACGCGCCGGCCGACTACGAGCGGCTGCCCTCGCACCTGCGCGAGTTCCTCGCGGGCAAGAAGGAGAAGCTGCGCTCCGTCGAGGAGGCCAAGCTCCTCAAAGAGTATTCGACCAGCCTGGTGACCACGCTCGAGACCAAGGTGAACGAGCTCACCGTGGCCAACGCGCGGCTCAAGGCGATCGATCGCTTCAAGACCGAGTTCCTGCAGTCGATCGCGCATGAGCTGGCGAGCCCGCTCACGCCCATCGCCGGCTATCTCAAGATTCTCCAGAGCCAGCGGCTGGGCGAGCTCTCGTCGCGGCAGGCGCAGGTCGTGGAGGCGATGCTGCAGAGCGCGGAGCGGCTCTCGCGCACCATCGACAACCTCGCCGACTTCGCTGCGCTCGAGACCGGCGAGTACCGGCTGCAGGCCGCCGACATCGATCCGGTGAAGGTGCTCTTCGACGCCATCGCCCAGAAGCACGTGCTCGCGCGGCAGAAGCGCATCCACGTGCGCACCATCGGGCTGCGGCAGGGCGAGCTCACGGTTCGCGTCGATTCGCGCCGACTGCAGCAGGCGATGGGCAACCTCGTCGAGAACGCGATCAAGTACTCGCCCGCCGGCTCCGACGTGCTCGTGGAGACGCTGCGCACGTCAGCCGGGATGCGCTTCGGCGTCTACGATCAGGGCGCCGGTGTGCCCCGCGACGAGCAGCAGGCCATCTTCGAGCCGTTCCACCACATCGAGCGCGCGGGCTCGGGTGAAGCGGGCGGCGCGGGACTCGGCTTGGCCGTGGCGCGCAAGATCGTCGAGGCGCACGGCGGGAACATCGGCGTCGAGAGCCCGCCCAAGAACCAGCCCGAGCACGGCCGACACTTCGCGGGCTCCAAGTTCTGGTTCGAGATCGTCACGCTGGTTCCCAACTCCGATGTCGTCCCCAACAACACCCACTCCTGAGCTGTCGACCTCGCCCGCGAAGCGCGAGCGAATCCCGGCCCAGCGCGAGCGTGTGGTCGTGGCCATGAGCGGCGGCGTGGACTCGTCCGTCGCCGCGGGCTTGCTGGTGGAGCAGGGCCACGAGGTCATCGGCATCACGCTGCGCGTGTGGAGCTACGAGGGCCCCGCGCGCTGCGGCAGTTGCTGCGCGCCCGAGGACGTCGACGACGCGCGCCGCGTCTGCGACAAGCTCGGCATTCCGTTCTACGTGGCCCAGGCCGAGGAGCTCTTCCGCGATCGCGTGGTGATGCCGTTCGTGCGCGAGTACCAGCATGGCCGCACGCCGATTCCGTGCGTGGCCTGCAATCGCGACATCAAGTTCGACTTCTTGCTCAAGCGCGCGCGTGCCCTCGGCGCCAAGCTCGCCACCGGGCACTACGCGCGCATCGACGGACCCGCGGGTGCGCGCCGCTTGCTCACCGCCGTCGACGCCGCGAAGGACCAGAGCTACTTCCTCTTCTCGCTCGGCCAGGGCGAGCTCGAGGACCTGCGCTTCCCGGTCGGCCACCTCACCAAGGCGCAGGTTCGGGCCGAGGGCGAGCGGCTGGGGCTGTGCACGTCGAACAAGCCCGAGAGCCAGGAGATCTGCTTCGTCCCCGACAACGACTACGCGGGCTTCGTCGAGCGCGTGGGCGGCGGCTCGAAGGGCGGCGACATCGTCACCGCCGAGGGCGAGAAGCTCGGCGCGCACGACGGCATCCATCACTTTACGATCGGTCAGCGCCGCGGACTGGGCGTGTCGAGCAAGCTGCCGATCTACGTGCAGCGCATCGATCCCGAGAGCGGCGATGTGGTCGTCGGCCCGGAGGAGGCGCTCTGGCGCGACGCGCTCGGTGTCTATCCCGTGAGCTGGGTCGCGGGCGCGCCGCCGGCCGAGGCCACGCCGGTCACCGTGAAGATCCGCAATCGGCATGCGCCGAGCGCAGGCACGCTCACGCCCACGCGCGATGGCGCGAGCATCAAGCTCGACTCGCCCGCGCGCGCGATCACGCCGGGCCAGGCCGCGGTCTTCTATCGCGGCGACGAGGTGCTCGGCGGCGGGTTCATCCGCTCTGCCAGCTAAGCCGCGCGGAGCGTGAAGATCGCCACTTCCGGATCCGAGCCCAGGCGCGCCATCGGCGTGCCGTCGCCGAAGCCAAGCCCGCGGTTCACGTAGAGCTGATTCCCATTCACGCGATACAGCCCGCGCACGTACGGCTGCCGCGCGAGCCGCATCGCAAGGTGCGTGAGGATCGGAATGTGGATCTGCCCGCCGTGCGTGTGCCCGGAGAAGCAGACCAGGTTCGCATTCGGCGGCAGGCGATCCGCGGTGGGCGGCGTGTGCGCCATCACCAGGCGCGTGCCCGATTGCGGCGCGTTCTTGAACGCAGCCTCGACATCCTCGTGCTTGGTGCGCCCATCGTCGACGCCGAACAACGTCAGGTCCGCGCCCTTGAGCCGCACGATGGTGTGATCGTTCTGCAGCACGCCGTAACCCATCTTCACGAGCTGCTCGGTCACGCCCTTCGCGTCGACGAAGTGGTCGTGGTTGCCCATCACCGCGTACGTCGGCGCCTCGAGGCCCGCGAGCACCAGCGGCAGGTGCGCGATCGGTTCCTTCGACCAGGTGACGAAGTCGCCGGTGAGCAGCACGAGATCCGGCTTGGCCGCGTTCGCCGCCTTCACCGCGAGCAGGATTCGACCATCGGGCGCGCCGTCGCCGATGTGCAGATCCGAGAGTTGCGCGACGCGAAGGCCATCGTGCGCCGGATCGAGCCCGGGCACGAAGAGCTCCGGCTGCGTGAGCTCGAAGTGCTCCTGGCCGTTGCCGCGCGCTTCGGCGTTCGCGACGCGCGGCAGCTCCACCGCAGCCGCGAGGGCTCCGGCGAGCAGCTGTCGGCGAGTGGGTCGAATCATGGGCGCCTCCCGCTTGGCGCAACCATGCAAAGCCGGGGCGCGCGCGGCCACGCATTCGGCGATCCTGATTCTGCGCCGTTGCGGGCTCGCTGCGAAAGAAGCCGCGAACTTCTCCACGGCGCGCGTCAGGTCACCGACGCGCTTTTCCCCAGCGCACGCGGCCGCAGCACCAGCGCCGCCACGCCAATCATGATGGCCACGTCTGCGACATTGAAGATGCCTGTGCGCAAACCTCCTACGCCCAGGTTCATGAAGTCGACGACGCGCCCGTGCGCGAAGACGCGGTCCGCGAGATTCGACGCGCCGCCGCCGACAATCAGCGCGCAGCCCACGAGCTGCAGCCGCGTAATGCGCCGGGTGGTCACGGCCCAGGCGAGCATCCCCAGCAGGACGATCGACACGCCGACGGTGAACACCGCGAACCGCGCGTGCACGCTGAGCATCGCGCCCAGGCTCAAGAACGCGCCCGGGTTCTCCGCGAGCTGCAAGCGAACGGTGTCGCCGAGGTAGTGCGTCACGTGGCCGGGCTCGAGTGCGATCTGCGCCACGCGCTTGGTGCTCTGATCGCACGCGATGGTGCCGAGCAGCAGCAGGCTCAGGATCAGCAAGCGCTCGAACCGGCTCATCGCATTCCTCTGGCTGTCGACGGGCAACCGCGGCGTCGCGAAATGATTCCCGCTAGACCTTGGTCGTGTCGAAGCGGTCGGCCTGGTTGAGCGTGTTGCGAATGAGCATCGCGATCGTCATCGGTCCCACGCCGCCGGGTACGGGCGTGATGGCGCTGGCGCGCTGGCTCGCGGGCTCGAAGTCGACGTCGCCCCAGAGCTTGCCGTCGGCCTGGCGGTTCATGCCCACGTCGATGACCACCGCGCCCGGCTTGACCCAGTCGCCCTGGACGAAGCGGCCCTTGCCAATCGCGGCCACGAGGATGTCGGCCTCGCGAACGACGGCGGGCAGGTCCTTGGTCTTCGAGTGGCACACGGTGACCGTGGCGTTGGCCTCGAGGAGCATGAGCGCCATGGGCTTACCCACGATGAGCGAGCGGCCAATGACCACCGCGCGCTTCCCCGAAGGATCGCAGCCGGCCTCTTGCAGCAGCCGCATCACGCCGAAAGGCGTGCACGCGCGCGGCGCGGGCAGGCCCATCACCAGCGCGCCGAGGTTCATGGGGTGGAAGCCGTCGACGTCCTTCTTGGCGTCGACGAGGTTGAGCAGCGCGCGATCGTCGAGCTGCTTGGGAATCGGCAGCTGCACCAGGATGCCGTGCACGGCCGGGTCGGCATTGAGCTCGCGCAGCCTGGCCGCGACCTCGTCCTGCGTCGCGGTCTCGGGGAAGACGTGCTCCCACGACTGCATCCCGACCTCGGCGCACGCCTTCCGCTTGCCGCCAATGTAGATCTTCGACGCGGGATCCTCGCCCACGCGCACCACCGCGAGCCCGGGCGCACGGAGGCCCTTGGCCACGCGCGCCTTCACGCCCTCCGCCACTTCGGCGCGGACCTTCGCCGCGATCGCCTTGCCGTCGATGAGGGTTGCCATGGCGTGCTCCTGGCTGGAGGGGCTCCATGTGCCAAACCGACGCGCAACGCGCAAGCCTTGATGTGCAGGTCGCGGGTGCCGCCCGAGCGGCCTTCGCTCGGGCTGAACGGTTCCTCGACACGAATCCAAGCGAGAGCGCTCTGCGTTGGCCGCGGCCACGCCCCTTGCTACGCTGCCGTCCGTGCGAATGTCTGGAAAGTCCAGTCGCGGGTTGCTCTGCGGGCTGCTCGCGCTCGCGGCCTGCAACGGCCCCTCGAACACGCTGCCCATTCACACCGCGGCGGTGACGTTCGACCCCGCCACCGGCAAGTACCAATTGAGCAAGGTGCAGCTCACCACCATCACCGACCTCGAGACGCTCAAGGGCAGCGTCGCCAACATCCAGGGCGGCGCCGAGGTGGTGATCGACTCGAGCGATCCCAAGCTCGCGGCCGCGCAGACCAACGACGACATCAAGGCCGCCATCTTGAAAGACCCGGGCGGCGACGTGCGCGCCAGCTTCATCACCTCGGGCGACACCCAGTTCCCGGCGGACTTCCACTCCGAGAACATGGTGACCACGTACTTCAACTTCGAGCGCTCGTTCAACTTCTACTCCACGCTCGGCTGGTCGCTGGCACAGGGCGGCACGCCCACGGTCTATTACTTCCCCACCTTCATCGAGACCCAGCTCTCGGCGCAGCCGCTCGCGGACAACGCCGCGTTCTTCTCGCTCATCGACGGCTTCATGATCTTGCCGTTCAAGCAGTTCCAGGACGTGCCCCTGCCCATGAACCTGGGGATCATCGGCCACGAGTACTCGCACTTTCAGACCAACACCCGCGTCTTCAGCGGCCAGGCCATCCCTGATTTTTATTCGCAGTACGGCGCGTTCGCGTCGGGCACGCCTTCGCCCGCGGCGAACGTGCTCAAGTCGTTCGATGAAGGCTTCGCGGACCTCTTCGGCACCGGCGTGACCTGCCTCTCCGACGAGAAGACGCTCGATCCCTCGCACTGCGATCCCAACTTCATCGCCGCGTCGATTCCGGGGGCCTCGACCGACCGCCGGCTGGACACCATCCACTGCTACGACCAGAACCTCTACGCCCAAGTGAACAACGACGACCTCACCACCTTCACCAACGGCAGCTACCAGTACCAATTGGGCACGGTGCTCGCCTCGAGCGTGTGGAAGGCCGCGCATGATCCGGATGTCGTCGGCAAGCTCGGCCAGCAAGAGGCGCTGCAGATGGCCTTCCAGGCCGTCTACAACGCGCTCGACGACGAAACGAACAACGGCTTCGGCATCAAGCAGTTCCTCACCCAGCTCGCCGGCGCCGCGATCTACGTGCGGCCCGAGACGGTGGCGGACGCCGTCATCTTCCAGGCCCAGAAACAGGACGACGGCCTCGCCGCGGCCATGTGCGACGCCTTCATCGACCGCCTGGGCACCGTCGAGAGCACCGGTCAGAGCGGGATCACCCAGTGCCAGGGCGCCTGCAACGGACCGACGGACGTCAAAGAGGTCTTCACCGACTCGTCCTCGAGCGTGACGCTCGGCTGTCTGTGCGCGTGCACCAAGTACCCCACCATCCACTCCAACGGCGAGTGCGCTTCGCAATGAAGATCCGCCTCCTGCTGCTTGCCGCGCTGGTGATGCTCGTTCCGCTTCGCGCGCACGCACAGGACGAGGACTCGTCCACGAGCGATTCCGCGAGCGACGGCTCCGATTCGACCGACAGCACGCCCGCGCCACGGCGAAAGCACAAGAAGCACAGGAAGGACGGCGATGCGACGGCCGAAGAAGAGCTCGCCGAGGCGCCGGATCCGTCGAAGCAGAAGCTCGCGCGCATCGACGAGCCGAGGATCGGGCTCGGGGTGGAGGCCGCGCTCTCCCTGGACCTGCTCGACAAGAGCGCGGGCCCGGGTTTCCAGGGCGTGGCGGCGGCGGGCCTGCGTGTGAACTGGGCGCCGGGCGTGCTCTGGACCGATCCCGAGGATGAGTTCTGGCGGTACGCGCTCCTCGCCGAGCTCAGCTACGACTACACGGGCTATTCGGACGGCACGACGGCGGTAAACACCAGCACCAAGCTGCACTACCTCAACGCGCACGTGATGTTCGGCTACCCGGCGCAAAAGCTGTTGCTCTTCTACGGCGCGCTCGGGCCGGGGATGGTGGTGGAGAGCGTCAACGACAACGTGCAAGGCACCGCCACGCCGCTCACGGGCATCAAGTTCCTGCTCGCGTACGGCGCCGGCGCGCGGCTCACGCTCCAGGCCAACGATCGCTTTTCCATCGCCGCGCGCATGGAGGTTATGGGCGAGCACCGCGGCTACATGCAGGACGTGTTTCTCACCTTCGGCGTCGGCGGCGCGTTCTGATCGCGCCCTCCGAGGGATTTGAAGACCCGATTTGCGGGCGGAACGAGCTCTCCGAGCGCTCCCGAGACCAAAAACATTCCATTTTGCCCCCAGATGGGTCGGTACAGGGCCAAAAATGGCATCCAGAATTCCGTTTTGAGCTCTGTACCGGTCGTTGAGCGGCCAAAAATAGAATTTGGATTTCACCATTGGACAGTCCCGGGCCGATCCAGGGCTCAAGACGCTATTTTTCATTCGATTGGGCGCCCGGACCCCATGAGCTGAACGAATTCGGTCGAGATTTTGGGGGAACGGCATGCGGATCGGGCTTTGGCTGCCCCTTTTGGCTGCGCTGATGGCCTCCCAGGCATTCGCGCAGGTGATCCTCGCGCCTCTCGCGCCGCGCGCGCCCGAGGAACGACACCTCAAGTTCGAGCCGCAGCCGCGTCTGGCGAACCTGAATGCCATCCCTGAGGGCCCGCTGGCGCCCGCGAGCACGCCCGGCAGCCTTCACATTCGCGGCAAGGTCATTGGCCAGCAGATCCCCGGCCACTTGAGGGTCACGGCGGTCACCGACGCGCGCAACTTCGCGCTGCTCACGGATCTGCACCGCGATTGCATCTCCGATATCGACCACGCGCCGCTGGTCTGCGGCTGCGGCGATGCCGAGCTCGAGCTCCTGCGCGATTTCGATCAGCGCGAAGGGGAGGGGAAGCCCGCGGCGCGCGCCGACGTCGCCGCCGACGGCTCGTTCGACCTCTCCGGGCTCCCCGAAGGCCAGTTCACCCTCTGGCTCGACGGCCCCGGAGCCCTCTCCAGCCTCGGCGATGTCCGCGCGGGCAGCCTGAACGTGAGTCTCCCGCTCCGAGCGGGCGTCGAGATTCACGGAAGGGTCCTCGACGAGGTCGGCCAGCCCATTCGCGACGCCATCGTCACCTACCAGCAAGGGCTGGAGGCGCGGTTCTTCGACACGGTGAGCGCTGCGGACGGCTCCTTCACCATGCGGGTGAGCCAGCTCGACCGCGGCGCCCTCTTCGCGCGCCACGCGGGCTTCCAGGTGGCACGCGTGCGCGTGAACTCCGTGGATCTGGCGCACCTCGAGCTCGTGCTCCGCGATCCCCGGGCGATTACGGGAATCGTGCGGCGCGAGGGCGCGCCCGCAGCGGGCGCGGAGGTCACCGCGAACAGCCTCCGTTGCCGCGCGACCTCCCGGACCGATGCCCAGGGCCGATTTCGCCTCGAGCGATTGCTGGGCGAGTCCTACGAGCTCGAGGCGCGCCAGCCGAACGGGCTCGCCAAGACCACGTTGACGATTTCGCCGGGCGAGGACGAGCACACCGTGGAGCTGGCCCTCCAGCCGCGCGCCGAGCTCTTCGGGCGCGTGGTCGACGCTTCGGGAAAGCCTGTTCCGGAGGCGCGCGTGCGGGTCGAAGGTGGATGGGACGCGCCGCACACCCTCGCGGGCAAGGACGGGAGCTATCTGCTGCGCGATCTGCTTCCGGGGAAGCTCCGCGTGCGTGCGACGGCCGGCGCGGCGTGGTCTGCGTCGAAAGAGATCGCCATCGAGAAGCCCGACCAGCGCACGTCGCTCGATTTCACGCTCGTGAACGGCCCCACGCTGCGCGGAACGTTGCTCCGGCCCGATGGAAAGCCGGCCGCACACCTCGAGCTCGAGGCGAGCGGCCCGCTGGGCACGCCCGAGGACAACCTCCAGGCCGAGTGGTTCCCGGTGCAGACCGACGAGCGCGGCGGCTTCGCGCTCCCGCTGCCCGTTGCTGGACGCTATCGGCTGCGCGCGTCGATCGAGGATTTCCCCGAGCTGGATCAGGAGCTCCAGGTGCCGCACGCGCCGGCGACCCTTCGAATTCCGCGTGGCGCGCGCGTGCTGGGCAAGGTCGCGGGCGTTCCGAAAGGCCTGGGCGTGCACGCGGTGCTCAAGCGCATACTGCCAGGGGCTTCGGAGCCCGAGCCGGGCAACCCCGGCATCGACGCCGACGACGGCGAAGCGCCCGGCACCTTCTCCTTCAAGGGCCTCGCGGCCGGGAAGTACGTGGGCAGCGTGTTGATCAGCACCTGGGCGGATGGAAATGGCACGTGGCGCTCGGTGGGACTGGCCATCACCGTGCACGATGGCGAGACGAAATCGCTCGCCTTCAAGTTCGATGCAGGCAAGCCCATCGCCGGCCGGGTCATCGACGAAGCGGGCCATCCCGTGGCGGGCGTCGAGGTCCGCTTCGACGATTCCGACCCCGACCGTGGCGATCTGCGCCCTGGAGAACGGAGCGCCAGCGCCTCCGCGGTCTCCGACGCCGCCGGACGCTTCCAGACCGGCCCGCTCGATCCCGGCAGCTATGGCTGGAAGGTCGATGACGCCGCCGCGATCGGCTCGGGGAATGCCAAGGCCGGCGACTCGAGCCTCGAATTGCGCGTGCGCACGATCCGGATGGTGCGCGGGCGCGTGGTGAACGTCGACAAGACCCCGGTGAGCGAATTTCAGCTCCTGGATCGCACGGTGCGCGCCGCCGACGGACGCTTCGAGGTGCCGTTCGCGCCGTTCCGGCCGAAGTCGGGGAGCGCGAGCCTCGAGATTCGAAAGTCGGGCTTCGTCAGCGAGCGGCGAGCGCTGTCGTGGAGCCCCGCAGGCGATCAGGAGTTGGGCGACATCGTCCTGGCGCCGCCGCGCGACCTCGAAGTGACGGTCGTCGATTCGTCAGGGAAGCCGGTCCACGATGCCAAGGTCCGCGCCACCATCTCGAGCCCATCGAAGCGCGTCGAGGTCTGTCCCGAGCCGGCTCGCTCGATCATCGAGAATGGCTTTGCGCCGGCGGAGCAGGGCACCGCGAAGCTGAATGGGATTCCCAGATATCCGCTGGTGCTCGAGGTGACCGCGCCGGGCCACGCCCATGCGCTGCAATCCGTCGACGCGTTGGTCACGCACGCCGCGGTGAAGCTCGAAGCCGGTCATCGGCTGGACGGGCACGTTCGAGATTCCGCGGGAAAGCCTGCCGAGGGGTTGGTGGTCTGCGCGCAGGGGCCGGATGGCGGTCGCACGGAGAGCACCAAGGCCGACGGAAGCTTCTCCTTTGATGACCTGCCCGCGGGCGAGCTCTCGGTCTTCGTCTATTCGTGGCCGGAGCACGTGAAGCGCGATGCCGACGGGCTCCCCGACGAATCCAGCGCCCTTCGCGGGCCCACTTCGAAGGTGAAGGTGCCCCAGGAGCAACCCATGGAGCTGCGCTGGACCACGCCCGCGAAGTAGCGGCTACTTCGATCGACCGAACACGCGCACGAAGATGTCGTCGACGTGCCGGAAGTGGTGCTCCAGATCCAGGCACGCGTCGATCTCCGCGGGCGTCATGAGCTTGGCGAGCTCGGCGTCGCCGCGGAGCGCCTCGCGGAAGTTCTGGTTCTGCTCCCAGACCTTCATGGCATTGCGCTGCACCACCACGTAGGCGGCCTGGCGATCGAGGCCCTTGCGCGCGAGCTCCAGCAAGAGCCGCTGCGAGTGCACCAGCCCGCCGTACGCCTCGAGGTTCTCCTTCATCCGCTCGGGGTACACGCGCAGGTCCTCCACCAGCTTGGCGAAGCGGTGGAGCATGAAGTCCAGCGTGACCGTCGCGTCCGGGCCGATGATGCGCTCGACCGACGAGTGCGAGATGTCGCGCTCGTGCCAGAGCGCCACGTCTTCCATGGCCGAGAGCGCGTAGCCGCGCAGCAGCCGCGCGAGCCCGGTGAGGTTCTCGCTGAGCACCGGGTTGCGCTTGTGAGGCATGGCGCTGGAGCCCTTTTGACCGACCGTGAAGGGCTCCTCGGCCTCGCGGACCTCGGTGCGCTGCAGGTGGCGAATCTCGGTCGCGAACTTCTCGATCGACGCGCCCACCAGCGCCAGCACGTTGAAGAACTCGGCGTGCCGGTCGCGCTGGACGATCTGCGTGGCCGCGGGCTCGCCGCCGGTGAGCCCGAGCCGCCGGCACACGTGCGCTTCCACGGCGGGCGGCAGGTGCGCGAACGTGCCCACCGCGCCGGAGATCTTGCCCACCGCCACGCGCGAAATGGCCGCGCGCAGCCGGGCCTCGGCGCGCGAGAGCTCGTCGTACCAGGTGGCCATCTTGAGCCCGAAGGTGATGGGCTCGGCGTGGATGCCGTGCGAGCGGCCGATCATCGGCGTGCGCTTGTGCTCCAAGGCGCGCTTCTCCACCGCCTTCTTGCAGCGGTCGAGGCCCGAGAGCAGCAGCTCGCCCGCGAGCTTGAGCTGAACGGCCAGAGACGTGTCGAGCACATCGCTCGAGGTCATGCCCAAATGCAGCCAGCGCGCGTCCGGGCCGATGCGGCGCTCCATGAAGGTGAGGAACGCGATGACGTCGTGCTTGGTGGTCTTCTCGATCTCGTCGATGGCGGCCACGTCGGCGGCGTTGAAGCTGCCGGCCTTGCTCACGCAGCTCGCCAGCGCGTCGCCGGGCGCCAGGCCTTGCTCGACGAGCCCCTCGAGCGCGTAGAGCTCCACGTCGCGCCAGAGCTCCAGCCGCTTCTCGCTGGTCCAGAGCTGCGTCATCTCCGGCCGGGCGTAGCGGGGAATCATGGAATGGCCCTCACCGCGAGGCCCTTCTGGCCCGCGTAGTCGAGCACGCGCGCGGAGAACTGCGCATCGAGCGCGAGCGTGCGGGTGGTGGACAGGTTCACCCAGACGTCGAGGCCTCCGGGCGGCATCACCGCGAGCGCGCCAGGATTCACGTGCTCCACGGCGATGCGCGACGCGAGCCGGCCCGCCTGGTTTCCAATGGCCAGGGGGTTCGCGGTGAACGCGGTGAGCGCGCCCTCGCGGACCTGGCCTTCGGTGAGCGCGAAGAGCGGCACCTTGGCCTTCTTGCACGCGGCCACGAGCGCGCTGGTAGCCGCGACAGTCGCCGTCCCGCGATCGGCGATGAGCCACACCGCGTCCACCTCGCCCGCGAGCGCGGCGGCGGCCTCCGGCACCTCACGCTTGCCCAGCTTCT
This sequence comes from Deltaproteobacteria bacterium, assembly GCA_018266075.1. Classification (GTDB taxonomy): domain Bacteria; phylum Myxococcota; class Myxococcia; order Myxococcales; family SZAS-1; genus SZAS-1. The sequence continues at coordinate 97,877 of JAFEBB010000009.1, forward strand.
CGGCCTTGAGCGAGAGCCCGAGCTTCTGCGCCACCGGCCCGGCTTGATCGACGAGCGGCTGGGTCAGCTCGGGCGTGTAGAGCACGCCCACCTTCTTGGCATTCGGCAGCAGCGCGTGCACGGCGCCGAGCTGGTCCTCGAGGGGGCGCGTCAGCGCGATGCCGGTGACGTTCTTCGCCTCGAGCCCGTACTTCTCGTAGTTGGGCACCATCGCGAACACGATGGGCACGTCGGTGGTGGCGCGCTTGGCGGCGTTGGCGGCCAGCGGCCCCAGCGCGAGGATCACTGCGGGGTTGCGCTTGAGGGCCGCGTCCATCACCTCGTCGGCCTTCTTGGCGTTGCCGTCGAGGGAGAAGCGGGCGAGCTCCAGATCCGGCGCCTGCGCGGCGAACCCGGTCACGACCTCCTGGTAGCTCTCCAGCGCGTCCGACTGCACCACGGCGACGACCGCGTTCGAGGCGTGCGCAGCGAAGGGCAGGGCGAGCGTGAGCGCCACCAGCGCCCACGTCTGCACGAATCTCGAGGACATCAGCTGCCGTCCTTGCAGCAGCGGAAGCCGAGCGACGACTCCTTGGAGCGCTCGCCCACGGCGCGACGGCCGGCGCAGCGGGCCATGGCCTCGCCCGACGCGCCCTTCACGGCCTTGCCGGGGATCGCCGAGGAGTACCGCGACGTCGTCCACTCCGCCGCGTTGCCCGAGAGGTCGTACACGCCGTAGCCCGACTTGCAGCGCGGGTGATCGCCGGTGGGGCCGGGCGTCTTGGAGGTGTTGCAGGCGTCCTTGTCGTTGGTCTCGCCCCAGGCGAAGCGCGTGTTCGACGGGCCCTTGCAGGCGCGCTCCCACTCGTCCTCGCTGCAGAGGCGCTTGCCCTGGCCTTCGCAGGCCGACTTCGCCTCGGCGTAGGTGAGCCCCGTGCTCGGCTTCTGTCCGGCCTGGTTCGGGTACTCGTACAGGTCGATGCAGTAGGCCTCGGTGTGGGCCTTGGAGAGCGGCATCTCGTCCCAGCCCGCGAGCTGGTCGCCCGACTTGTAGCCCTTGAGGTAGTCGCCCGCGGAAATCGACGCCATGCCGTCGGGGCAGCCGCCCGCGCCGCCGCCGCCGGTCGTCGGGTGCGGAACGGGAACGAGCGAGCCGCCCGTGCTCGTGGCCGGCGGCGGATCGTTGAACTTGGCGAGCTTGGTGCCGCCGTCGGTGAGGCCCTGCAGCGCCACCTCGCCGCCATCGGTGGCCAGCGAGTTGCGGATCTGCATCACCTCGAGCTGCTTCAGGCGACCGGCGTCTTCTTCGTCGAGCTTGCGCTGCCGCTCGAGCTCGGCCTTCTGCTCGTCGAGGAGCGCCTGCGCCTGCGCCGACTTCTGGTGCTGCAGGTAGAGCCAGCCGCCGCCCACGCCCGCGAGCAAGCCCACGACCATGAGCAAGGGAATGGCCCACTGGGTCTTGCTCTGCTGCGGGAGCGGCCGCGCGATGGGCATGGGCGCGGACGGCTTGGCGTAGCTGAACGGTGGCGGCGTGGGAACGCGCGGAATCGAGTCCGTCGCGACGACCTGCGTGGGCTCTTCGGTCGCGGCGCCATTGGCGTCGACGACGTTCGAGAGGATGACCTTCGTCGGCAGCGCCTGCTGTGGATCGGCGACCGGCGGCGGGACGTTGGGCCCCGAGTCCTCCACCGGATCCAGCGCGGGGATCTTCGCGGTGGCCGCATTGGCGAGCGGCGGCGGGCGGATGGCCGGCGGCGTGGTCTCGGGATCGAGCGCCGCGGTCATCACCGGCGGCGGCGGCGGGCGGCGGCTCACCGACGTCTTGCGGCCCGGATCCGTCGACGGCCGGGCCTTGCTCTGCGCGGCCATGGCTGTGGCCACCGCCTGGCGTGAGAGGGGGACCGTCGATCCGCTGTCGAGGTCCTCGGCGCCGCCCGTGAGCATGGCGATCTCGGCGGAGAGCGCGCCCGCACGCGAGAAGCGCGCAGCGGGATTCTCGTTCACCGCGCGGCGATAGAGCGCTTCGAGCTCGGGCGTGACGGCCGTGTTGAGCGTGCGCAGCTCGGGGATCTCGCCGCCCTCGGGCAGCGCGCCGCCCATCATCTCGCCGAGGATCGCGCCCAGCGCGTACACGTCGACGGCCGAGCTCACCTCGCCACCGGTCACGAACTCGGGCGCGCAGTAGCGGTCGGCCTTGCGCGTCTTCTGCGCGTTCACGAACGGCAGCCGCGGCATGGCCATGCCCAGCGAGACGTCGGTGACCTTGAGCAGGTCGGGCAGCACCAGCACGTTCTCGGGCTTCAGGTCGCCGTGGACGATGCCCAGCTTGTGCGCCTCATCCAGCGCGTTCGCGAGCTGCGCGAGGATGGGCTCCACCTCGTCGAGGCGGAAGAACTGACCCTTCTCCTTGCGCAGGTCGATGATCTTGCGCAGCGAGAGGCCGTCGAGGAACTGGCTGGTGAAGTAGGGGCGATCGTTGTGCTCGCCCTCTTCGTACACGCGCGCGATGTTGTTGTGGTTCAGCTTTCGCGCGCCCTTCAGCTCGCGGGCGAACGCGCGGCGCTCCTCGTGCGTCTGCAGCAGCTTGGGCGAGACGCTCTTCAGCGCGACTTCGACATCGACCTCCTTGTCGTGCGCGCGGAAGACGAAGCCGACGGGGCCCTGACCGACGGTGTCGCGGATGGTGTAGCGGTTGGAGATGACGTCGCCCGTCTTGTAGGGCGCGCCGTCGATCGAAGCGGTGGAGAGCTTGCGCCGCGAGAACGTGCCCGTGGCCTGCCGCAGCCCGCCCGAGGCAAACGACTGCCCGCAGGTGGGGCAGTTTCCGCTCCCATCTGGGACATGGCTGCCGCAGCGATAGCAAAGCAAAGCGGACGGCTCCGAAATCCGGGCGATTCCGACCAGGGCAGGCCCGGGAGGACGGCGAAAATATCAGTTTAAAGCTCGGCCGAGCAAGCGTCGGGCCTGTCTGAAGCGCCGGTTTTGCGGCCAAAGATCGGGAGGTTGAATCGGGCTCTGGCGGCCGACCGCCTTGCACGATGCCAGGGCGCTGCCGCATGGCGCCACAGGGCCCAATTTTGTTGGGCTCACCATGACCGAGACCACCCGTACGCTCAACGAGTTGCTCATGCGCGCGCACGATCTCACGCGCGCTTACGGCGCCGCCGCCGACCACGTGCGCAGCCCTACGCTCGCCGCCCAGCTCGAGGGGCTCCGGCTCGAGCACCAGCGCGTGGCGTCGGATCTCACGGCGCTCGTGCTCCGGCTCGGCGGGCAGCCGAAGGGACATCCCGATGCGCGTGGCCCGCTGTTGAGCGGGCTGGCGACCGTGAGCTCGCTGTGGAGCGATGAAGCGGTGGTGCTCGCGCTGCTCCGCGCGGAGGAGGTGGCCGGGCGATCGTTCGAGCAGGCGCTCGACGGCTCGCTTCCGGATTCAGCGCGTGAGGTGGTGCTCGCCGCGCTGCGCGTGCGGCGGACGAACGGCGCGCGGCTTCGCGAGCTGCGGATCGAGTCGGCGCGAGAGCTGGAACAGAGGTAGTCGGGGGCCGGCCCCTCCAACATCCACCTCTCACTTCACTCGCGTGGTGGATGTAGGAGGAGATTCCAAGCCCCGACCCGAAACCGGCCTACTCGATGAGCCCGAGCTCGCGCTTCTTGTCGCGCTCCATGCGGTAGCGATCGGTCACGTTCAGGCTCTTCTTGCGCAGGCGGATGTTCTTCGGCGTGACCTCGACGAGCTCGTCGTTGCCAATCCACTCCAGCGCCTTCTCGAGACCCATGTCGCGCGGCGGCGTGAGCATGATGTTCTCGTCGCGGCCGGCGGCGCGGATGTTGGTGAGCTTCTTCTCGCGGCACACGTTCACGTCGATGTCGTTCGGGTGGCTGTGCTCGCCCAGGATCATCCCCTGGTACACCTCGACGCCCGGGTTCACGAAGAACGCGCCGCGGTCCTGCAGCTTGAAGATGGCGTACGCCACCGCCTCGCCCGTGCGGTCCGCGATGATCGCGCCGTTGGTGCGCTTGGGGATGCCGCCCATCCACGGCTCATAGCCGTCGAACTGGCTCGACATGATCCCCTCACCACGCGTGATGGTGAGGAACTCGTTGCGGAACCCGAGCAAGCCGCGTGCGGGCACGCGGAACTGCAAGCGCGTGCGGCCGGAGCCGAGCGGCGCCATGTCCACCATGCGGCCCTTGCGCGGACCCATGCGCTCGGTCACCACACCCACCGCCACATCGGGCACGTCGCAGACCATGCGCTCCATGGGCTCGTTCTCCACGCCGTCGACGATCTTGGTGATCGGCTCCGGGTTGGAGACAGTGAGCTCATAGCCTTCGCGGCGCATCGTCTCCACGATCACCGCGAGCTGCAATTCGCCGCGGCCCACGACCTTGAACGCGTCGGGCGTGTCGGTCTCTTCGACGCGAATCGACACGTTTCGATACTGCTCGCGCATCAAGCGCTCGCGCAGGTTGCGGCTGGTGACGTACTTGCCCTCGCGGCCCGCGAACGGACCGTCGTTCACGCGGAACACCATCGACATGGTGGGCTGATCCACCTCGATGCGCGGCAGCGGCTTCGGATTCTCGGGATCGGTGAAGGTGTCGCCGATGGAGATGTTCTCCAGGCCGGCCACGCAGACGATCTCGCCCGCGCCGGCTTCCTTGGTCTCGGCGCGCTTCAAGCCATCGAAGGTATAGATCTTCACGATCTTTCCCTTCTCGAGCTTGCCGCCCTCGCGGACGTTGCCGATCTCCATGCCCTCGCGGAGCACGCCGCTGTTGATGCGGCCGATCGCCAGTCGCCCGACGTAGTCGTCGTAGTCGAGGTTGTCGACGAGCATCTGCAGCTCTTTGACCTCGCCCTCCGGCGGCGGCGGGACGTGGCTGAGGATGGCCTCGAAGAGCGGCTCCAGGCTGGTGCCCGGAACTTCGAGTCGCGTGCTGGCCTTGCCTTCGCGGGCGATGGCGTAGATGACGGGGAACTCGAGCTGCTTCTCGTCGGCGCCGAGGTCGATGTAGAGCGAGTACACCGCGTCGAGCACCTCGCGCGGGCGGGCGTCGTGGCGGTCGATCTTGTTGATCACCAGCACGCTCGGCAGGCCGAGGCTCATGGCCTTGCTGAGCACGAAGCGCGTCTGGGGGAGCGGGCCTTCGGCCGCGTCCACGAGGAGCAGCACGCCGTCCACGAGGCGGAGCGCGCGCTCGACCTCACCGCCGAAGTCCGCGTGACCGGGCGTGTCGACGATGTTGATCTTGTGCCCGCGGAAGTTCACGGCCGTGTTCTTGGCCATGATGGTGATGCCCTTCTCGCGCTCCAGGTCGTTGGAGTCCATCACCCGGTCGGTGACGGCCTCGTTCGAGCGGAAGGTACCCGCCTGGCGGAGGAGGAAGTCCACCAGGGTGGTCTTCCCGTGGTCGACGTGCGCCACGATGGCCACGTTCCGAATCTTCTGACGATCGATCATTGGTTGAGGCTTCTGCGCGGGAAAGAGCGCTGGGGCTAAACAGAAAAGGCCGGGCCTTATAGTCCGGGCGCCGCAGTGCGGCAAGCGAACGTCCGGGGGCTGACGTCCTGATTAACCATCGCCACCCGGAAAAGCGAACGGCGGCCGCTCTTTGAGGAGCGAGCCGCCGCCTTGCTGCTTGGCCGGTTGCCTAGCGCTTGGCCATGGGCACGTAGTCGCGCTTGCGAGCGCCCGTGTAGATCTGGCGGGGGCGGGCGATCTTCTGCTCGTCGTCGAGCGTCATCTCCTCCCACTGCGCGAGCCAGCCGGCGGTGCGGGGGATGGCGAACATGACGGGGAACATGTCGACCGGAATGCCGATCGCCTCGTAGATGAGGCCCGAGTAGAAGTCCACGTTTGGGTAGAGCTTCCGCTTCACGAAGTACTCGTCGTTCAGCGCCACCTTCTCGAGCTCGAGGGCGATGTCGAGGAGCGGGTTCTTGCCGGTGACGTCGAACACCTCGTCGGCGAGCTTCTTGATGAGCTTCGCGCGCGGGTCGTAGTTCTTGTACACGCGGTGGCCGAAGCCCATCAGGCGCGAGCCCTCGCCGCCCTTCACCTTGGCGATGAAGTCGGCCACGTTGCTCTTGCTGCCGATGCTCTTGAGCATGCGCAGCACGGCCTCGTTGGCGCCGCCGTGCAGCGGGCCGTAGAGCGCCGCGCTCGCCGCAGCCACGGCCGAGTACGGATCCACTTCCGAGCTGCCCACCGCGCGCATCGCGCTGGTCGAGCAGTTCTGCTCGTGGTCGGCGTGCAGGATGAAGAGGATGTCGATCGCCTTCTCGAGCGTGGGGTGCGGCTGGTACTTGTCCTCCGCCATCTTCTTCATCATGTGGAGGAAGTTCCCCGCGAAGGAGAGGTCATTGCGCGGGTACACGTACGGCAGGCCCAGGCTGTGGCGGTACGAGAACGCCGCGAGCGTCGGCATCTTCGCCACGAGCCGCACCATCTGCAGCCGGCGGTTCTCCACGTCGCGGGTCTTCTTGGCCTCGGGATAGAAGGTCGAGAGCGCCGCCACGGTGCTGATGAGCATGCCCATCGGGTGCGCGTCGTAGCGGAACCCGTTGATCAGCTCCTTGATGTTCTCGTGCAGGTACGTGTGGTGCGTGACCTGGTTGACGAACGTGTCGAGCTGGCCGCGGTTGGGCAGCTCGCCGTTGAAGAGCAGGTAGGCGATCTCGAGGAAGCTGCACTGCTCCGCGAGCTGCTCGATGGGGTAGCCGCGGTACTCGAGGATGCCCTTGTCGCCGTCGATGAAGGTGATGCTCGAGCGGCACGCGGCGGTGTTCAAGAACGCCGGGTCATAGGTCATCAGCCCGAAGTCCTCGGCGTCAGTCTTGATCTGACGCAAGTCCATCGCGCGGATGGTGCCGTCGTTGACCGCGACCTCGTAGGTCTTGCCGGTCCGGTTGTCGGTGATCGAGAGGGAGTTCTTGGCCATGGACATCACCCGCCGGAACGTCGTCCGGAAAAGTCATCGAACCAAACCGCACGCGTTGCGGCGCGTCAAGCCCAATCAACGCTTCAACGCGCGAGCTGCCAATGGGTTGCGCGTTGGCAAGCCTGCGACGGCGCCCAGCCGCGTGCACACCTGCGCGCCGACGGTGCAGGCATGGCGCGCGGCCGCGTCGATTGCCGGGGAGGCCGCGGTGGGGCCGGCGTCGCCCAGCTCGGCGAGCAGCCCAGCGACGAAGCCATCGCCTGCGCCGGTGGTATCCACCACGTCGACGGCGGGTGAAGGCACGCGCCAGCTCTCTTTCCCGCGTTGGAGCAGCGCGCCATCGGCGCCCAGGGTGATGCAGGCGAGCTGAACCCCGCGATCCACGAGCCACGACGCGGCGCCTTCCGGATTCGTCGCGCCGGTGCAGAGCTCGATCTCCTCGAGCGAGAGCTTCACCACGCTGCAGCGCGGAAACACGTCGCGCACGAGCGCCTGGAGGTCGCGCACGTCGCGCCAGAGGTGCAAGCGGAGGTTCGGATCGAATGAAACGAAAATGTTTCGTGCGTGCGCGCGCGCGACGGCATCCCGGAGCGCCGGCTGGGCCTCGGGCAGCACGTGCGCCGACGAGCCCACGTGCAGCCAGCGCGTGCGGGCGAGCAGGGCGTCCGGCAGATCGGCTTCGCGGACGAGCTTGTCGGCGCTGTTGGCGCCGGTGGGTGTGAAGAAGCTGCGGTCGCCGCGCTCGTCGAGGGCCACGAACCACATGCCGGTGCGCGCGTCGTCGGAGAGGCGCAGGTGCGTCTCGATGCCTTCGTTGGTGAGCTTGCGTGAGAGCAGGTGGCCGAACTCGTCGTTGCCCACCACGCCCGCGAACGCCACGCGCTTGCCCTGGCGCGCCAGGCCCACCGCGACGTTCGCCGGCGCGCCGCCCGAGTGGACCTCGAAGCGCTCACAGTCGCGGAGCTTGCCGCGGCTGTCGGGCAACAGGTCCACGAGCGCCTCGCCGAAGCTGACGACGTCGAGGTCTGGAGTGGGCATCCGCGAAACCTAGCAGCGATCAGGACTTCCGCGTGTCCGATCGAATCCGATCAGGAATGGGCGCCGGCTGATCTGAAATGCTGCCCGCGCGCGTCGTAACCGATCGGTTTCATTGGGCCCGACGTGCGTCCGCCGATCAGGAATGCGCTGATTCCGATCGGCTCCGATCGGGAGGCGCGCGAGGGCTGATCGGCGCCGATCAGGAACCCGTGAATTCAGATCAGAATCGACGATGTAACCACGTGGTTTCATTTGCTCCGAGTGCGTTCCGCCGATCTGGAATTGCGGGTTTCCGATCGGCCCCGATCAGACGTTTGGGACCGAACACCACGTGTGGAGTGGACAACAGCCTCGGCGACAGTTGCCCCAAGTGTCGCGCGCCATGGGGGCCGTCATCGAAGAGCGAGGCTCGGTGGAGTCTGGGCGCGCGCGCGTCGACGCGGCGCGGCTCCTGGGCTTTCTAGGCGCGCTCACGCCGTTCTGCCTCTTCTTCGGCCTGGCGCTGGTGGGCTTCTCGTTGCTCCACGCGCACGAGCGGAGCATCGCACTGGCAGGCGCGGCCGTCCTGCTCCACGCGGTGAGCTGCCTCTGGGGACGTCGGTTGGTTCGGCGAGGTCGGCCTGGCGCGGCGGTGGTCCTGCTCACCTATGGGTCGATCGCCGTGGCGGTGATCGTCGCCAGCCTGATCCCGGAAATCTATCCCGTGGCGGCAGTGGTTCCGCTCGCGGCGCTGGCATTCTCGGTGCCGTACGCGTACGGCCAGGGCGGCGTGATGCGGCTCGCACCGCTGACCTCGTGGGGGGCGGCGCTGTTGGTCACGGCCATCGGCACGCTCCGGCCGCAGACGCTGGCGCCGCACCTGTTCTGGATTGGCTTCGAGGTGGTGGGCATGGCCGTGGTGGCCGGGCCGACCATCTTGCTCGTGCTGCGCTTTGGTGCGCGGCTTCGCGAGGACCTCTCGGAGCTGCAGCGCATCGCCGCCGAGAACGCGCGGCTCTTCGCCAATGCCGAGCAGGCCGTGCGCGCGCGCGACGAGTTCCTGTCGGTCGCCGGGCACGAGCTGCGCACGCCGGTGGCGGCGCTGAACCTCCAGGTGCAGAACCTGAGGCTCGCGCTGCAGCCGGCGCTCGGGAGCGATGCACGCATCCCCGATCGGCTCTCGAAGGTGGATCGCAGCCTGGGCCGGCTCACGGCGCTCATCGACGACGTGCTCGACGTCTCGCGCATCACCGCCGGGCGCCTGCAGCTCTCGCTCGAGGACGTGGACCTCGCGGCGCTGGTTCGCGATGTGGTGGCGCGGCAGCTCGAGACCGGCCGCTCGCCGGCGCCGACCGTCGAGGTTGGCGTGCCCCAACGGCTCGTGGGCCGGTGGGATCGGCTGCGGCTGGATCAGGTGGTGTCGAACCTGGTCTCGAACGCGCTGAAGTATGGCGGCGACAAGCCCGTGCACGTGCGCGTGGAGGAGCTCGGCGGCGTGGCGCGGCTCACGGTGCGCGACGAGGGCATCGGCATCCCGCGTGAGCGGCAGGCGGCGATCTTCGGCCGGTTCGAGCGCGCGGTGTCGGAGCGCAACTACGGCGGGTTCGGACTCGGGTTGTGGATCAGCCGCGAGTGCGTGGCCGCGCTGGGTGGCGAGATCCGCTTCGAGAGCGAGGTCGGGAAGGGCACCACGTTCATCGTGGAGCTGCCTGTCGGCGAGCTCGCGAGCGACTCGGCCGGGCTCCAGCCCGTGGGCTGAGAGATCGGAATCGCGGCCCTCGAGATCGAACCCGATCGGAGATGCGGCCGGTTCGATCGGAAATGACGCGATCTCGAGACGTAACACTTCGGTTTCGTTCGGCCTGGGCGTCGCTCGCAGATCGGGAGTGGCGAAATCCTGATCGGAATCGATCGGAATTCGCGCTCGGCCGATCGCCGCTAACCGATATTCAGCGACGCCGGGAAGCCGAACAGCTCCTTCATGCGTTCCGCACTCATCAGCCTCGGCAGCTCGCCGATCGGCTCGGGCGCGCCGATGGGCCAGTCCTGCACCGTCCGCGACGATGGCGTCCGCATCGGCCGCTCGATACGCGGCGTCGTAGGACTCGACGACCTCGATGGATTTCGGGCTCGGCATCTCCCGACACCACGTTGTTTCGAGCGCGTCAGGCTCGCGCTTCTGGCCGCGTGACCGGCATGGACGTGAGCTTGCGCATGAGGTCGAGCATGTCGGCGCTGACCCAGATGCGCGAGATGCGCTCGCCGGCGCGCTCGAAGACCGTGATCCCGCCATAGCGGATCGAGCGGCCCGTCGCTGGCACGCCGAGGTACGCGCCGCGGTGCGTGGCCTCGCCCAGCCAGCGGAGCGCCACCTTGTCGCCCGACGTGATGACGTCCTCGATGCGGTAGGTGATGTCCGGGAACGCAGCGTAGAGCTTGGCGAGCACCTTCTTGACCGCGTCGCGGCCGACCGCGCCCTCGCCGTTGCGGACGAGCACGCAGTCGTCGGTGAGCAAGGCGTCGAAGCGCTGGATCTCGTGGCTGTTGTAGGTGTCGATGACCTTCTGGATGAAGTCGGATGGCATGGCGACCTCCTGCCGCAAGGTTGCGGCGCGCGAGGTGCGCGACAAGACCGGCTCGGTCGCTCGAGCAAGGACCTTCAGCTCGCCTGTGCGCCGCCCGTCGGGCTCGACGCCTTCTCCGGCAGCTGCGGCGGCTGTGAGCCCTCGCCCAGGGCCTCCTGCATGTTGCGGAAGCCCTCGCACGGCTTCTTGAGCCCGAGCATGTAAGGCAGCGATCGCAGCGTGAGCCGCAGCCAGTTCCGGAGCGCGCGCCACTTCGACGGCACCAGCACCGGCGGCTGCGCGTCCGCCACCTCGGTCAGGTCGACGTAGCGCAGCTCCGCATCGCCGATGCCCTCGAGCTCCTCGCGCGAGATGCGCCCGAACTTGCGGATGTCTTCGTGGAGCGCGTTGAAGAGCGGCTCGGTCATCAGCAGATACTCGGGCACCGGCACGCTGTTCTTGAGCATGCGGTGCACGGTGATCACCGAGACGCCGGCCAGCTCACGCAGCCCTGCCACCTTCTGCTCCGCCACCTCGCCCACGTGGGCCACGAACTTGAGCTTGAGGTCGGGCACCTTCACGCAGCCATCACAGCTGCAGAGCTGGTTGATGGCCATGTCCTGCTTCTCGGCCAGGAACGCGATGCGGATGTCGGCGACCTGCCGGGAGAGCTTGGTCACGTCGGCGGGCCAGCCCGGCAGCGGCGCGTAGAAGAACGCGGCGTCGCCCTCGAGCTTGGCGAGCTTGAAGTCGCCGGCGGCGCCGATGATCGACTCCAGCAGCCGAGCCACCACCTCCTGGGCGTGCGCCAGGTTGATGCGATGGACGGTCATGAACTTCGTGTAACCGCCGATGTCGGCGATGAGCAGCACCGCCTGGGTGATGGCCATGGGGGAATGCTATCCGAACATGGGTCGCGACGCCGGTTGCCAATGGCTCAGGCGCGGTTAGGTTGGGTCATTTCCGCGAGGCAACCCATGGGCCTGTGTGGATGGATCATGTTTGGCTTCCTGGCCGGGCTCCTGGCCCGCGCCATCACGCCCGGCGACCAGAAGATGGGCTTCATTGCCACCACGCTGCTCGGCATCGCCGGCTCGTTTGCGGGCGGCATGCTCGCGGCGCTCATCAACCACGAGTCGCCCATGGTGCTGCAGACGAGCGGCATCATCGGGGCCGTCATCGGCGGCATCGCGCTCCTGGTGCTGGGGCGGGCGCTGTCGAGGCCGCGGGCGTAGTCGGACAGGGCCCGGAAATGCGGTAAAAGGGCTGCCATGCAGCCCTTCGTCGAGGAATGGCTCAACCTGGTGGTGCGCTGGGCACACGTGATCGCCGCGATCATGTGGGTCGGCGATTCGTTCCTGTTCATGTGGCTCGACAGCCACCTGCACGCGCCCACCCGCGCGCGCTCGGGCGCCGTCACCGGCGAGCTGTGGATGACCCACAGCGGCGGCTTCTACGAGGTGGTGAAGCGCAAGTCGCTCGCCCAGGACGAGATGCCGGGCACGCTCTACTGGTTCAAGTGGGAGAGCTACTCGACGTGGATCACCGGCTTCCTGCTGCTCATCATCGTGTTCCACACCAAGGAGACGAGCCTCCTCATCGATCCGCTCGTCATGAAGCTCACGCGCGACGAGGCCGCCACCCTCAGCATCGGGCTCCTGCCCGTGGCGTACGGCTTCTACGAGCTGCTCTGGCTCACGCCGCTCAAGAACCACATGCGCGTGTTCGCCGCCGTGGGCGTGGGTTGCATCGCGGCGCTCGCATACGGGCTGACGCAGGTGTTCAGCGCGCGCGGCGCGTTCCTCCAGGTCGGCGCCACGCTGGGCACGATCATGGCGTCGAACGTGTTCTTCCGGATCATCCCGGCGCAGCGGCACATGCTCGCGGCCACGCGTGCGGGCCAGCCCGTGGACACCGGCTACGGCCTCCGCGCGAAGGGCCGCTCGGTGCAGAACCACTACCTCACGCTGCCCGTGCTGTTCACGATGCTCTCGAACCACTTCCCGAGCACGTACGGCAGCGACCGCCCCTGGCTCACGCTGACGCTCCTGGTGATCGTGGGCATGGGCGTGAAGTACGCGATGAACGCGCGGCTCTCGACGCCGCCGTGGGCGCTGGGCGGGACGATCGCCGCGCTCATCACCGTCATCGGAATCACGCGGCCGGCGCCGGATCGCACCGTCGACATCTACGCGAGCCAGCCCGAGGTGAAGTTCAACACCGTCGCCGGCATCGTGAAGCTGCGCTGCGTGACCTGCCACGCCGAGCATCCCACCAACGCCATGTTCACCGCGCCGCCCATGGGCGTGCGCCTCGACACCACCGACTACATCCGCCAGCACGCGGAGCGCGTGTTCGTGCGCGCGGTGAGCACGCACAGCATGCCGCTCGCGAACATGACCGGCATGACCGACGAGGAGCGCGATGAGCTCGGCCGCTGGTTCGCGCACGGCGCCGATGTGCCCTGGGACGCGCAGATGCCGCGCGAGCAGCCCGTCTCGAGCGACGAGCCGGCCGTGGCGAGCGACTCCGACAAGCCGCAACCTGCGCATGGCGAAGAGGCCACCAAGCGGGCCAAGGCGTACTTCAAGACCGTCTGCGCAAGCTGTCACGGCCAGGACGGCAAGGGCGACGGCATCGCCGCCGCCGTGCTCAACCCGAAGCCGCGCGACTTCGCCGACCCGAATTGGCAGCAGAGCGTCACGGATCAGCACATTCGCGAGACCATCCTCAAGGGTGGTCCGGCAGTCGGCAAGAGCGCGCTCATGCCCGCGCAGGTGGTGCTGGCCAACGACCCCGAGACTCTTAACGAGATTGTTAAGCTGGTGCGCGCCTTCGGAGCCGAGTGATGGAGCTCGTGATTCGCGGACAGCGCGTGCTGACGCCCTCGGGCCTGCGCGCGGCGAGCGTGCACGTGCGCGACGGAAAGATTCGTGCGGTCGAGGCGTTCGATTCGATTCCGCCCGGCGCGAACGTGGTCGATGCGGGTAACCTTTTGGTTACACCCGGCGTGGTCGACTCGCACGTGCACATCAACGAGCCGGGTCGCACCGAGTGGGAAGGCTTCGAGACGGCGACGGCGGCCGCGGCGGCGGGTGGCATCACCACCGTCGTGGACATGCCGCTGAACTGCATCCCCGCCACGACCTCACGCGAGAACGCCGAGCGAAAGCTGGAGGCGCTCGCGGGCAAGCTGCACGTGGACGTGGCCTTCTGGGGCGGCGTGATTCCGGGCAACGCGAGCGCGCTCGAGGGCCTGGCTCAGTTCGGCGTGCCGGGCTGCAAGTGCTTCACGTGTCCGAGCGGCGTGGACGAGTTCCCGCACGTCACGCGCGCGGACCTCGAGGTCGCGCTGCCGCGCTTGCACGACCTGGGGCTGTCGCTGCTCGTGCACGCGGAGTCGCCCGGACCGCTCGAGGCCGCCGAGCAGGCGGTCGCGGGCCGCGATCCGTGCGCGTACTCGACCTATCTCGACTCGCGGCCGCGCGCGGCAGAGGACGAGGCCATCGCGATGGTCATCGAGCTCTGCCGCAAGCACAAAGCGCGCGCGCACATCGTTCACCTCTCGAGCGCGAGCGCCTTGCCGATGCTCCGCGCCGCGCAGCAGGAAGGCGTGCAGATCACCGCCGAGACGTGCCTGCACTACCTCGCGTTCACGGCCGAGGAGATCGCGTCCGGTGCCACGAGCTTCAAGTGCGCGCCGCCGATTCGCGAGAGCAGCAATCGCGAGCAGCTCTGGGCCGGCTTGAAGGACGGCACGATCGGCATGGTCGTCTCGGACCACTCGCCGTGCACGCCTGCGCTCAAGAAGCCGGAGCAGGGGGACTTCCTCGCGGCCTGGGGCGGCATCAGCTCGCTGCAACTCGGGCTCTCCGTGCTCTGGACGCTCGCGCAGGAGCGCGGTCATTCGCTCGAGCAGATGTTCCGCTGGAACGTCGACGGACCCGCGAAGCTCGCGGGCCTCGCAGATCGCAAGGGCCAGCTCGCGGCCGGCTTCGATGCGGACATCGTCCTCTGGGACGACGCCGAGAAGTTTGAAGTCTCGCCGGCAGCGATTCGACACCGCCACAACATCACGCCGTACGCCGGCCGCACGCTTCAGGGCTGCGTGAAAAAGACGTTCGTGCGAGGCCAGCTCGCCTACGATGCCGCCTCGGGCAAGCCGCCGGCGACCGTCGGCAGCTTCCAGCCCGTCAGGAGGTAGCGCGTGTCATCCCATCAGCCCGTGCCCGCACCGTTCGCGGGCCTGGTCGACTTGTCTTCCGACGTGCTCGGCACGTTCGTGCTCTTCGCCACCGACGACTACTTCGCGGCCAAGGAAAATCTCCTGAAGCCCGGCGCGCCGGTGTGGCTCGAAGGCGAGTACACCGACAAGGGCAAGTGGATGGACGGCTGGGAGTCGCAGCGCAAGCGCGAGCCCGGCCACGACTTCGCGATCCTGCGGCTCGGTGCAGCGGGCAGCGTGCGCGGGGTGCTCGTGGACACCACGCACTTCAAGGGCAACGCGCCGCAGCAGGTCTCGATCGAAGGCATCGAGCTGCCGCACACCGCCACGCCGGCGCAGCTCCTCGACGCCGATGGCTGGTTCGAGATCCTTCCGCAGAGCGCTGTGCAGCCGGATTTCCAGAACGTCTTTGAGCTCTCGGGTCCGAGCGCCCGCGCGACGCACATTCGCTTGCAGATCTTCCCTGACGGCGGCGTGGCGCGACTGCGTCTCTACGGCGACGTGATCCCGGAGGAACGCACGTTCTGGCGGCCGGGCAGCGTCGATTTGGGCGCCGTCGAGAACGGCGGCACGATCGCTTTGCAGAGCGACGCGTTCTTTGGCCCGCCGCAGAACATGCTGCTGCCCGGACGCGGCGTGAACATGGGCGACGGCTGGGAGACCAAGCGTCGACGCACGCCGGGAAGTGATTGGGCGGTGGTGAAGCTGGCGCGGCGCGGCGTGGTGGAGCGCATCGAGCTCGACACGCACTTCTTCAAGGGCAACGCGCCGCAAGCGACGCTCGTGGAAGCGCTCGACGCGAGCGCGCTCGACGCGGAGACGCTCGCGGCCACGCTCGGCTCGCCCAGGGGCTGGACGGCGCTCGTGGACAAGACCGCGCTCGTACAGCACCGTCGCCACCAGCTCGAGCCCAGCCGGCCGATGGCCGTGACGCACGTGCGCGTGCACATCTTTCCGCACGGCGGCGTGAACCGGCTGCGCATCTACGGCTACGCGCTCGACACCGGCCCGGAAGCAGCGGCGATCGAGAAGCTCAATGCGCTCGACGAGAAGAAGGCCGAGGCGCTCTTCACGTCGGTCTGCGGCTCGAGCAGGTGGGCCGAGCTCATGACCGGTATTCGTCCGTTCGCGGATGTGCGCGCGCTGTTCGCCGCGGCCGACGGCGCGTGGTGGGCGCTCGGCAGCAAGGACTGGCTCGAGGCCTTCGCCGCGCACCCGCGAATCGGCTCGAAGAAGAAGGCCGCGCCGCAGTCCAGCAAGAGCGCGAGCTGGAGCAAGGGCGAGCAGAAGGGCGTGGCCGGCTCGAAGGCGGAGACGCTCAAGAAGCTCGCGGCGCTCAACGACGCCTACTTCAAGAAGTTCGGCTTCATCTTCATCGTCTTCGCCACCGGCAAGAGCGCCGACGAGATGCTCGCGTTGCTCGAGGAGCGTGTGAAGCACAGCACGGCGCGCGAGATCGAAGCCGCGGCCGTGGAGCAGGCGAAGATCACCCGCGTGCGGCTCGAGAAGTGGCTGCGCGAGCAGACGAAGTAGGAGGCGCGCATGGGAATCAGCACGCACATCCTCGACACCGCGCGGGGCAAGCCGGCGGAAGGCGTGGCGGTCACGCTCTTCGCGCAGGACGGCGCGGGCTGGCGCGAGCTCGCCCGCGGCCAGACCAACAGCGATGGCCGCGTGAAGCCGTTCCTCGACACCATCCCTGGCGCGGGCGTGTACCGGATTGAATTCGCGGTGGCGCCGTACTTTCAGAAGCTGGGCGTCGAGAGCTTCTATCCGCATGTGTCGATCGACTTTCATGTGAAGGTGCCGACCGAGCACTTCCACGTGCCGCTCCTCTTGAACCCCTTCGGCTTCTCGACGTACCGAGGCTCATGAGCACCATCCGCACCCTCCTGGCGCAGCCGATCTCCCGCGAGGCGTTCGCGCCGTTCGGCGAGCTCGTGTCTGCGGGTGTCGTCGCGGGAGCGAGCGCGAACCAGGGCACGGCCACGCGCTTCGATCACGCGGCGCGGCTCGAGAGCGACCGCGTGCAGTCGCGGCCCAACCTCGCCGTGTTTCGCGCGCAGCCGCAGGATCTGCCGTTCGTGGTGAAGCTGCTCGAGCACCACCCGCACTCGAGCCAGGCCTTCATTCCCATGGTCTGCAAGCGCTTCCTGGTGATCGTCGCGCCGACGGCAGCGGACGGTGGGCCGAGCACGGGGCAGCTCGCCGCGTTCGTGTGCGGGCCGGGGCAGGGCGTGAACTACCACGCAGGCGTCTGGCACCACCCCATCGTGGCCATCGACGGGCCCGCCGACTTCGCCATGCTCGCCTGGGAAGACGGCACCGCGGGCGATTGCGTGGAGCGCCAGGTGCAGATGCCGGTGCTGGTACGAGTCGGGTAGGCTTTCGAGATGTCGCTGAGGCCGTGCATCGTGGCGCTTGCCCTGGGGGCCGCGCTGGCGCCGCTGCCCGCGCGCGCAGAAACGTTCGTGAACGACGCGGCCGAGTTTCGCGCGCACACGTGGCTGGTGAGCTCGACGTTCGTTCTCGGTGCCGATCGCGAAGTGTACTCGGACCTCGAACCCGACTTCGGTTTCGATCTCCGGTTTTCGGCGCAGGTCGCGATCTTCAACCGCACGCGACTCGAGGGCTGGTTCGGCTTCGCGCCCCGCGGCCAGGTCTGCAGAGACGGCATCGCGACCGACCCGCCAGATCCCTTTCTCGGCTGCTACAACCTCTCCACGGGCGCGCTCGGGTTGAACGTTCGTCAGGGGCTGATTGCGACTTCGAACTTCCACCTCGGCGCGGAGCTGGGCGCGAGCGTGCGCAAGGTGCCCGCGTCGATCCTTCTCGCGGGCGCATTCGAGCATGCGGACATCGCCTTCGGCTTGCCTGCCGGGGCGTTCTTGCTCTTCGGCAAGGTGGGCGCGGCGCTGAGCGAGACACCTGCCAACCACCAGCTCGACCGGCTCACGCAAGCGAGCGTTGGCGCAGAGTGGGTGCTGGGGCCTTTTCGGCCTGTCATCGAGGTCGCCGTCAGCCACGTGTGGCTCGACTTCAACCAGCCAGACGCCTGGGAAGCGAGCGGTACCCTCGGCGCGGGCTATCTCTTCGAATAGCCGCTACCTGCGATCCACCAGCCAGCGGTGAATCGGCGCGAGCTTCGCGTAGTGCTTCAAGCAGTAGTCCACCAGCTTGGCGCTCGTGAGCTCGCGCGGCACCTTCCCGCTGAAGCTCGCGTACAGCGAGTCATGCCGCAGCAAGGCCGCGCGCGGATGATCCTTCGGGTACGGCTTGGGCACGCGCTTGTAGTTCTCGCCGTGTACGCCGTAGCCCGCGCGCTCCACCGTCGCGATCGCGCGCTCGAGCGATGCGCCGCGCTTCTTGTCGGCCACGTCGCGGCGGAACGCGGCGAGCTCTTCGGGCCCAAAGTGGTAGCGGCCCGCGCCGAGCAGGAATCGGCCCGGCTCGATGCTCAGATAGAAGCCCGAGTCGCCCCAGCCGTGGTTGCCGCCTTCCCAGAACCAGAGCGCGACGTTGGTCTTGTAGGGCGTCTTGTCCTTGGAAAAGCGCGTGTCGCGGTAGATGCGGAAGACGGAGCCATTCACCTTCGGCTCGAATTGAACCTTGGGCGCGAACTTGCGCAGGCGTGGGCCGAGCGCGGCCACCAGGCGCCGCGCGGGCTCGAGCACGTCGCGCTGGTAGTCCTCGCGGTGCGCTTCGAACCACTCGCGCTCGTTGTTCAGCGAGAGCCCGACGAGGAACTTCAGCGTGCCGGAGTTGAAGCCCTCGAACGGGCCGACTTCTTCTTTCTTGGCCATGCTCGCGTTCTACGACGTCAGTGCTTGTCCTGCACGAGCTGGTCGTATGCGGGCACGGTGAGGAAATCCACGTAGTCGCGCTGGGTGGCCACCTGCTCGAAGAGCTTGCGCGCTTCTTCGTAGCCGGGGCCGAGCTTCGCGCACTCTTCGTCGACCACCTGGCGCACGCGCTCGGGCGTGAAGCGCTTGTGGTACAGCCACTGCCAGATTTGCGAGCGCGAGATCTCCGCGGTCGCCGCGTCTTCCATCAAGTTGTGAATCGCGACGGCGCCCGAGCCCTTGAGCCACGCGGCGATGTACTGAATGCCCACGTCGACGTTGTTGCGCAGGCCGTCCTCGGTCGCCGCGCCCGGCGTCGCCGCCACGTTCAACAGATCCTTCGCGGTCACCTTCACGTCGTCGCGCTGGCGGGAGATCTGGTTGGGCTTGTCGCCAAGCGCCGCGTCGAACACGGCCATCGCGGTGGGCACGAGGTCAGGATGCGCGACCCAGGTGCCGTCGAAGCCCTGCGAGACCTCGCGATCCTTGTCCTCTTTCACCTTGGCGAGCGCCTTGGCGTTCACGTCGGGATCTTTTCGCGACGGGATGAACGCGGCCATGCCACCCATCGCGTGCGCGCCGCGCTTGTGACAGGTCTTCACGAGCAGCTCGCAATACGCACGCATGAAGGGCACGGCCATGGTCACCTGCGCGCGGTCGGGCAGGATGAACTCGGGCCGGTGTCCGAGCTTCTTGATGAACGAGAAGATGTAGTCCCAGCGGCCGGCGTTGAGGCCCGCGGAGTGCTCGCGCAGCTCGTAGAGGATCTCGTCCATCTCGAACGCGCCGAGGATGGTCTCGATGAGCACGGTGGCCTTGAACGTGCCGCGTGGCAGGCCGAGCTTGTCCTGCGCCCAGACGAAGACGTCATTCCAGAGCCGCGCCTCGAGGTGCGACTCCATCTTTGGCAAATAAAAATAGCGGCCATTTCGCTGGTGATTGCGAAATGCATAGAGGCCGAAGTCGAAGAGGGAGCCCGACATCGGCTTGCCGTCGACTTGAAAGTGCTTCTCCTCGAGGTGCCAGCCGCGCGGCCGCAGGAACATCACCGCGACCTTCGGATTGAGCTTGTACTGCTTGCCGCTGGCGTCGAGCGTGATGGTGCGGTCGAGCGCGTCGCTCAAGTTGCGGTGGCCCTGGATGATGTTGTCCCAGGTGGGCGAGTTCGAATCTTCGAAGTCCGCCATGAACACGCGCGCGCCGGAGTTGAGCGCGTTGATCACCATCTTGCGATCGACGGGGCCGGTGATCTCCACGCGCCGGTCGGCGATCTCGTCGGGGAAGGGAGCGATCTTCCACTCGCTCGAGCGGACGCTCGACGTCTCCGGCAGGAAGTCCGGCAGCTCGCCTGCTCGCAAGCGTCGCGCACGCTCGCTGCGCTTGGCCAGCAGTTCGCGGCGCCGCGGGCCAAACGTGCGCTCGAGCTCCGTGAGGAACGCCGTGGCTTCCGGCGTGAGGACATCGCGCGTGTCGATCATGAGCCAATTATGCGCAGCCGCGACGCATTGTGCAGCCAAGCTGACTAGCGCCCGGCCTTCGCGTCCTCGACGGCAAAGAGCACCGACTCGGGCGTCGCCGGCAGATGGAGCTTCACCTCGTAGTTCGGCTTCGCGAACGCGCCGATCGCGTGTCGGAGCGCGCCAATCGCGCCAATCGCGAGCATCAGTGGCGGCTCGCCCACGGCCTTCGAGCCGTGAATCGTATCCGGCTGCGGCGCGCGCTGGAGCAGCTTCACGCGGAAGTCGTGCGGCGCTTCGCCCATCGCGGGGATCTTGTACGTGTCGGGCGAGTGCGTGAGCAGCACGCCCTTTTCGTTGAAGAGCACGTCTTCACAGGTGAGCCAGCCGTAGCCCTGGATGAACGCGCCCTCGACCTGGCCGCGATCGATCGTTGGCACCAGCGAGTCGCCCACGTCATGCAAGATGTCGACGCGGGTCATGCGGTGCTCGCCGGTGAGCCCGCTGAGCTCGACCTCGATCACCGCCGCGCCGTACGCGAAGTAGTGGAACGGCTTTCCGCGCCCCGCGTTGCGGTCGTAGGCGATGTTCGGCGTGCGGTAGAAGCCCGCGGCCGAGAGCTGGATCTGCTGCTGGTACGCCGCGAGCGCGACCTGCTCCAAGGGCACGCTCTTGCCGTTTGCGTTGGCCGCGTCGCGCGCGAACGTCACGTCCGCGCCGTCGACGCCGAGCAGCTTCGCCGCGATCGGACGGAGCCGCTCACGAATCTGCGCGCACGCATCGCGCACGGCCTGGCCATTCAAGTCCGCGCCGCTCGACGCCGCCGTCGCCGACGTGTTCGGCACCTTGTCCGTCGCGGTGTTCATCGCGCGGATCTTGGAGAGGCTCACGCCGAGCTCGTGCGCGCACACCGCGAGCATCTTGGTGTGCAGGCCCTGGCCCATCTCGGTGCCGCCGTGGTTCAGCTGCACCGAGCCGTCGCCGTACATGAGCACGAACGCGCCGGCCTGGTTGAGGATGCTGTTGGTGAAGCTGATGCCGAACTTGATGGGCTGGAAGGCGATGCCGCGCTTCAGGTGTGTCGAGGCGCGGTTCCACTGATCGATCTCCGCGCGCCGCTTCACGTAGTCGCTCGAGGCCATCAGCTCGGCGTAGATGCGCTCCAGGCGGTTGTCGTCGAACTTAACCTCTTGGTTATATGGCGAGAGGTTTCGCGGCGCGGCGCCGTAGAAGTTGCGTGCGCGAACCTCGGCGGGATCGAGTCCGAGCTTCTCGGCCGCGCGGCTCATCGCCGTCTCCACCACGACCATGCCCTGCGGTCCACCAAAGCCACGGAACGCGGTGTTCGAGGGCAAGTTGGTTCGGCACACCTTGCCCGTGAACTTGAGCGCGGGGATGAAGTACGCGTTGTCGAGGTGGAAGAGCGCGCGGTCGAGGATGGAGAACGACAGATCCATCGACCAGCCGCCGTTGGCGTAGACCTCGGCCTCGAGCGCGAGCAGCCTGCCGCTGGTGTCGAAGCCAGCGTCGAAGCGCGTCCAGAACGGGTGGCGCTTGCCGGTCTGGGCCATGTCCTGGTCGCGGTTCAGCCACACCTTAACCGGACGGTTAAGCTTGCTCGCGGCGAGCGCGGCCATGGCGGCATAGGGCGCGGCCTGCGTCTCCTTGCCACCGAAGCCGCCGCCCATGCGCGGCACCTCGACGACGATCTCGTTCCGGCCCTTGGCCAGCACGTGCGAGACGATGGCCTGCACCTCGCTCGGGTGCTGCGTGGAGCAGTGCAGCTTGAGCGCGCCGTTCTCGTCGGGCACCGCGAGCGTGACCTGCGTTTCCAGGTAGAAGTGGTCCTGGCCGCCGTTCTGCACTTCCCCGGAGATGCGGACGGGCGCCTTGGCGAGCTCGGCGGCCACGTCGCCGCGCTGGATGATGTGCGGCGTGCCCAGGAACGCGTCGGCCTTGATCGCGTCGGCGATGGTGAAGATTGCGGGCAGCGGTGCGTAGTCGATTTCAACTGCATTCGCAGCCGCTCGACATGCCGCGTAGCTCTCGGCGACGACGAGCGCGATGGACTGGCCCGTGGTTTGGACCTCGCCGTCGGCGAAGAGCGGCTCGTCGTGCACGACGGGCCCGACCTGGTTGTCGCCGGGGATGTCGCGCGCGGTGAAGATGCCGTGCACGCCGGGAACCGAGCGCGCCTTGGCCGCATCGAAGCGCGTGATGCGCGCGTGTGCGTGCGGCGAGGCAATCACCAAGCCCACGAGCATTCCCGGCGGGTGGGGCAGATCGTCGACGTACAGCGCTTCGCCGCTCGCGTGACGCAGCCCGCTCTCGTGCAGCGCGTCCTGGTGCAGCGGCGAGTCGCGCGGCTCGCGTGGCGTCGGCGGCGGTTGCTGGCGCGGCTCGATGCTCATGGCGACCTCGCGGGCGCGCCGGCCTGGACGGTCGCCGTGTGGGGATGCGGCAAGCGCGGCTGCGGTGCGGTGCGCGTCTCTTCGAAGAAGCCGCGCAGCAGGTTCTTCGCGACCAGCATGCGATAGGGCGCCGAGCCGCGATGATCGGAGAGCGGCTTGAAGTCGGCGTCGAGCAGCTTCGCGGCCGCGTCGACGTTCGCTTGCGTCCACGGCTTGCCCACGAGCGCCGCTTCCGCCTGCTTCGCGCGGGCGGGCGTCGCGGCCATGCCGCCGTACGCGAGTCGCGCGGACCTCACGTTCTCGCCGTCGAGCTCCACGGCGAACGCGGCGGACACGCAGCTGATGTCCAGTTCGCGGCGCTTGCTGACCTTGTACGAGGTCGCTCGCACGTCCTTGCCGGGCGGCGCGAACTCCACGCGCGCGAGGATCTCCTTCGGCGCGAGCGCGGTCTTGCGATACGCGACGAAGAAGTCGCTGGCCTTCACGCGTCGCTCGCCCGCGCGAGAGAGCAGCACGAACGTCGCATCCAGCGCGAGGAACACCGGTGGCAGATCGCCAATCGGTGACGCGTTGCAGAGGTTCCCGCCGACGGTGGCGCGGTTCTTCACCTGCCGCGCGCCGAAGTAGCGCAGCATGCGCTCGAGCATCGGGACGGGCTTGCTCGCGAACTCGAGCGTCGAGAGATCCACCGCGGCGCCGATTCGCACCGCCGGCGAATTGAAATCGAATTGTTTCAAATCCGGAACGCCCTCGAGCGAAACGAGCATCTGCGGCTCGGCGTAGCGCTTGGTGATCTCGAGCGACAGGTCGGTGCCTCCGTTCACGAAGCGCGCGTTCGGGTTCGCGTCCAGCACGTCCCAGAGCTCGTTGAGCGTCGCCGGCGTGCAGAAGCGCTGCGAGGTCGCGTCGTACGCGAGCGCCATCGGCTCGGGCTTGGCCTCGTGCAGCGTGCGCGTGAAGCGGTCCACTGGCCGCAAGCCGGCGACCTTGGCCGTGGCCTCGCGAATCGGCCGGTAGCCGGTGCAGCGACAGAGGTTGCCGCACATCGCGGCGTCGAGCTCCCAGGGCTCCTTGAAGCCCTCGCCGTAGCAGGCCTCGAACATGGCCATCACCACGCCGGGCGTGCAGTAGCCGCACTGGGAGCCGAGCTCGTCCGCGAGCGCGTGCTGCACCAGGTGGTAGCCGCTCGCGTCCTTGAGCGCCTCGACCGTGTACACGCGCTTGCCCTGAATCATCGGCAAGAGCAGCAGGCAGGAGTTGATGGCGCGGTACTGCGCCTTGCCGTCGATGGTTTCCAGTACGGCAACGGTGCACGCGCCGCAGTCGCCCTCGGCGCAGCCTTCCTTCGTGCCGGTGAGGTGCGCGTGGTCGCGCAGGTAGCGGAGGAGCGTGGTGGTGGGCGAGACGTCGCGAAGCTCGACCCAGCGATCGTTCAAGCAGAAACGCAGGCGGTCCATGCGCCACACAGTCTAGACGAAACGCGTCGTCTAGACCTTGTTCGCCAGCTGTCCGCACGCCGCGGCGATCTCGCGGCCGCGCGGCCAGCGGACGAGCGTGCGGATTCCGCCCTTGGCCACGGCCTTCTGGAAGGCGGTGACCTGGTCGTCCTTCGGTGCCACGAACCCCGAGCCCTCATTGCCATTGAAGGGGATGAGGTTGATGCGCGCGGGCACGCCCTCGAGGAGCTTCGGCAAGCGCTCGGCGTCCTCGGGCGTGTCGTTGAGGCCCGCGAAGAGCACGTACTCGATGAACGTCTCGCGGTCCGATGCGTGCGTGCGCAGCGTCTCCATCAGCTTCTCGATGGGCCAGAGCGCGTTGTGCGGCATCACCCGCTCGCGGATCTCGTCCGTCGTCGCGTTCAGCGAGAGCGCGAGGCTGGCCTTGCTGGCCTTCAAGAAGCGGCGCATCTGCGGCACCACGCCCGCCGTCGACACCGTCACGTGCGCGGGCGAGAGCGCGGGGTAGGGCGCCTGAATCAGCAGCTCCACCGCCGCGAGCACGTGCTCCAGGTTGTCCATGGGCTCGCCCATGCCCATGAAGACGACGTTCCGCGCAGGTCGGCCCGGAGGCGCGAGGCGCTGCGCGAGCACGTACTGCGCGACGATCTCGCCCGCCGTGAGGTTCCGCAGGAAGCCCAGCTTCGCCGTCGCACAAAACGCGCAGCTGCGCGTGCAGCCGGCCTGGCTCGAGAGGCACACCGTCGAGCGCTGCGGCCCGGGGATGAGCACCGTCTCGACCTTCGCGCCGTCGAGATCGAGCGCGAGCTTCGTCGTGCCGTCTTCACTCTCGAGCTTGGCGAGCTGTTTCCAAGCAGGCAACGGATGGCTGGCGCGCAGCCGTGCCCACTCGCGGTGCGCCACGCCGGGCACGCGCTCGGGCAGCGAATCCGGCAGGCCGTCTTTGTAGAGCCACTTCAGCGCGGCCTTGGCGCGCGTGTCGCTGCCCAGCCGCCGCGAGAGCTCGGCGTAGGAGAGCGCGGTGAACGCGGTCTGGCGCGCGGTCGACATGCGGACCGCCATGTACCCGGCCTCGCGCGCGCGGGCAATGCCTCAGCAGGGACGCGCTTGCCCGCTCGTTACGGGGGGAAGCAGTAGCCCGGGTCGGGGCTGGTGGTGGCGTGCGAGTCGTAGGGGAAGCACGCCGAGTTGCCGGGGCATTGGTTGGGCTGGTTCGCGTCGCAGTCGGTGAAGCACTCGTTGGCCGCGCCGCCGTCGCGGTAGTGCAGGCCGAGCGAGTAGCAGACCTCGCCTGCCGCGCACTCGCTCGAGCCCTTCACACCAAAGCCGGGGCACGGATCGCCGTTCTGCGCCGAGCCGGTGCCCATGCAGTAGCCGATGAGACCGCCCTGGCCGTCGCCGAACGGCTGGCAGTAGCCGTCGCCCGCGTCCGCGAGATTGCAGGGGCCGTAGAAGTTGCCGTTCTGCGGCACGCCGAAGTCGTTCGGGCCGCAGGAGTCGACCTGGCAGTAGCCCTGCTGGCACTGCGCGTAGCTCAGGTTGCACTGGTCGGTGGTGCTGCAGCCCTGGAGGCAGTAGCCGCCGCCCGGGTAGGCCACGCAGGTGTAGCCCGCGGCGCAGGGGTTGGTGCCGGTGCCCGGGGTGCACGCGCCGTAGTCCGTGGGCTTGCTGCACTGGAGCGAGTTCGGATCGCAGACGGTGTTGCCGTCGGGGTTGCCGCTGCACGAGTCGCTGCCGGTCTGTCCGTTGCCCTGCGAGCAGGTGCACGACCAGATGGTGCCCGCCGACGAAGGCAGCGCGGTGCAGCTCTCGCCGTAGCCGCAGCCGCCGCTCCGGCAGTCGCCCGTGCCAGTGGTGCCGCTGGTGCCGGTGGTGCTGGAGACGCTCACGCCGGTGGTCCCGGTCGTCGTGGAGAAGGTGCCGGTGGTGCTGGTCGCGGTCGACGAGCTCGCGTTGCCGTGGCCGGTGGTGCCGCTCGTCGTCGACGACGTGCCGCTGGTGGTGGTGCTGAAGCCGCTGGTGCCGTTGGTGGTCGTGCTGCTGAAGCCGTTGGTGCCGGTCGATGTCGCGCTCACGCCGGTGGTGCCGATGTCCGACGTCGCGCTCGAGGTGCCGCTGGTGCCGGTCGATGTGGCGCTCACGCCGGTGGTGCCGATGTCCGAGGTGGCGCTCGAGGTACCGCTGGTGCCGACGGTGTTCACGCTCGTGGTGGCCGAGGTGCCGTTGGTGCCGGTGGTCGACGCGCCCGAGCCGCCGTTGGTGTTCGCGGTCGTGTTCGCGCCGCTGCTGCCGTGCGCGGTAGTGCCCTGGCTGCTGCCGGTGCTCGAGCCGCTGGCCGAGTCGCTCTTGGCGCCGAAGCAGCCCGCCAACGCGATGCCCGCAATCAGCGTGAGCCCCAGTCGAAACGTGCGTGCCATCCCTGCCTCCCGAGTGTCAGCGTCCGACCTGTTGCAATCGCATGGCCAGCGCCAACGTCGCGAAACTCCAGCGCGCGAGGGGCGTTAGCGGGGTGGCAGCGGGGTGGCGGCCCTCAGAAAAGGCCGGCCGCTCTGCCAGGAGCTTGCAGTATCGTCGGCGCATGGCGCACGCGCGGGGCAAGGCCATCGTGCTGGGCGAGCCGGTGCCGGCGATCGAGAAGGTCGCGGCGCAGCTGGGCAAGCGGCTCGGTGCGGAACATCCGCTGCCGTCGTTCAAGCACCTTCCCAAGCAGACCCGCGACGCCGCCCGGCGCTTCTGGAGCGAGCGCGCCTGGAGCGAGTACGCGGCCCTGCCGGTGGTCTCGCAGATCGCGCTGCGGATGGCGGCGGAGTCGGCGTCGCTCGCTGAGCTCGGCGGCGCCACGGCGATCCTCCAGGACGAGGCGCTGCACACCGCGCTCTCGGTGAACGTCGCCGAAGCGATGGGCGGCTACATCAGCGACATCCCCGATGAGCTCTCCTTCGACGCGCTCGCGCTCACCGGACCCATCGAGCTGCCGCGCGCGGTGTGGCTCGCCGTCGGCTGCTGCGTGGGGGAGACGGTGTCGCGCGCGCTGATTCAGGCGAGGCTGGCGCGCACCACCGAGCCGCACCTGCACGCGCTGGTGGCCCGGACGCTGCGCGACGAGAACCTGCACGTCGCCTTCGGCTGGGCGGCCGCGCGCAGTGCCATCTCGGGCCTCGACGCGCGCAGCAAGCGCGTCCTGGCCGACCAAAGTCGCGCGGCGCTCTCGGGCATGTACCGCGGGCCGGCGACGTCGGGGCTGAGCGGAGCGTTTGGACGTGCGGAGCGCAAGCTGCGCCAGCGCGTGGCCGACGCGGGGCTGGGTTGCTGCGCGCCCGAAGAAGAAGACGCCGCCGTGGCTGCGTGCGTGCAGAACTTCATCGCGCCCAATTTCCGCAAGCTCGGCGTTCCGTTCGAGCCCTGAAACGCGCGACGCCCGACCGCTTTCGCGGACGGGCGCCACTCGCTTCGACTTCGTCGCTGCTTAGCCCATCAGGATGTGGCCGATGCCCACCTGGAGGGTGAAGGGGAACGCCTTCTTCTCGTCGGCGCTGGGGGCCACCAGGGCGCCCGAGTGCAGCTTCACGCCGTCCGTGGTGCCGATCTTGGCGTCCGACTTCACGGAGACCTCGAGGTACTGCTTGCCGCCTTTGGTCACCACCTGCGTGGTGAAGGGGCTGCTCTTGTTGAAGCCGGTGATCTCCGGGTTGCGGGCGCCCAGCAGGCCCTTGGCCGGGAAGGGCAGGTACATCTTGTCGCCCGGGGCGAGGATCGCGGTGCCGTTCTTGCCGATGGTGTTCTTGAACGCGTCCACCGTCTTGAAGGTCGTGCCGCCCACGTAGTCGGGGAGGGTCTTCGAGGCGTGGGTGATCTGGGTGCCGCCGCCAACCTTGGAGATAGCCATGACTTTTTCCTTTTTGAGGGCCCGGAAACTGCACCGGGCGTTGATGTAGGTATGTATCGGCAGATGTCGCCGAACGTTGCCTTCGATACCCACCCAGGGCGTCGCGGCCGCGACCCGCACTCAGAGTGAAGTGGCGCTACTCGGTGATGTCGTCTTTCAGCTGGATGACCTCTCCGCCCGTGGTGACGATCCACACGTCGAGCGTCGGGTCGGTGTCGAGGTTGGCGACGGCTGTCGCGAGCACATCGGAGCGTTCACCCTGGGGGTGGAACGTCGGAGGGACGAACCCGACGCTCGCCGGAATCACGTCCCCGTGCATGAAGTACGCGTAGCGGTGCTTGGCCTCGGGGCGGAAATCGAGGTCCGCGAAGTTCTCGGCCGGCTTGTTGTGCTCGGCCTCGTAGCTCTGCTCGGCGATGTAGATCATTCGCAGGTTCGTCTTCGCTTCGCTCTGCTTCGCGCGCGACTCGTAGCGAATGAAGTTGGGAATCGCGATCGCGGCGAAAATCCCGGTGAAGAAGATCATCACCCAGGGCACCACCAGCGCCGCGATGGCGATTCCCTTGCCGCCGAGCTCATTCGGCCGGTTGCCAATCTGCACCAGCGCAATCACGCCGAGGATCAACCCCACGAGCTGGCAGCCGGGGATGATCGCGAAGACCAACGCGGCGATCGCCAGCCCGGAGGTCTTCAGCTTCGGGGGCACCGACGGACTCGGCGCTGCCGCGCCCAGGGTGGCGCCACAGGCCGCGCAGAATCGAGCTCCGTCTGGATTGGCCGCGTTGCATACCAGGCAAGTCGCCATGCCGAGGTTCCCCTCGGCACGACGCTAACCCAGATGCGCGCGACTCAGGGGATCAGGATGGGGCCCGACCGGCCGGTGGGGATCACGCAGTGCGCGGCCTTCGCGCCCGGCGGGATCTGGTCCGGCGAGGTCACCACGTGCGTGCCCGTCTGGAACCCGTTGTAGTAGTCGCCCGGCTGCAGCTGGGGCGGGAAGCCGGCCTCGCGCGGGTTGCCCGATGGGTAGCTCAGGACGAACCGCGGCAGGTTGTCCGGCTTGGTGGGCGGGCAGGTCTGTCCCGTTGCTGCGGCCTCGGCCCCTGAGGGCGCCGTACCCGCGGAACTTCCTCCCATCGCCGTGTCGGACTGCTGTGGGTTCGCCCACGCCGACACGGGCGCGAGCAGGAGCAGCAACGCCAATCGCCAGGGCTTTCTCATGTTCGGCCTCCAACCTCCCCAGAATCTGGACACTGCTTCGCCCGCTGCATGGAGCGCCCGCCTGCGCGCTTGGCGTGCAGCTTTTCTGGCCATGAAAGTTGCGAAGGTTTCTGCGGCCGGATTCTTTCGCGCACGCGAATCCCTGCGTTCCGGGCGAACGGCGTGACATCGTCGGGGCTTCGCTGGAGGGGTCCATGCGCAAGCTGCTCGTCATCGCCGTCGCGGCGTCGCTCGCTGCATGCAGTGGAACCAACGCGTCGGGGTCGTCGAGCGGCTCCACGGGCGCCGTCACCGCATCCGGCACCTCGGGCAGCACCGCCGCATCGACCACCGGCGCTGCGACGACCTCGAGCTCCGGCACGAGCGCGTCGGCGACGTCGACCTCGGGCAGCTCCACCGGCACCTCCACGACCGGCAGCTCGGGGAGCTCCGGCGCCGCGACGACCTCGTCCAGCGGCTCGGGCGGGACCGGCGGCTTCGAGAGCGCGCACAACCGCTGCCTGGACGAGGCCACGGCCGCGTGCCAGCACGACGAGAACTGCGGCAGCTTGAACCCGGCCGATGAGAGCCTCTGCGTGGCCACCTACAACTGCGACGATACGGTCGCGGAATCGGTGGCGGACGAGCAGGTCGACGCCGGGCTCGCCACCGTCGACGCGTCCGCGCTGAGCGCGTGCATTCAGGACATCGGCAACGCCGCCTGCGGCGACACGGGCTCGGCGGCGATCCACGGCAGCCTCAACTGCGCCACGGTGTCACGCGGGCTGGGCGGGCAGGGCGACGCGTGCACCACCGGCAATGACTGCCAGGTGCACTTCAGCTGCGTGCGCGCCAGCACGGCGTGCGGCGGCACCTGCCAGCCCTGGGCGACGTCCGGCCCGTGCGGCCTGGGCAACGGTGCCGTGGCCGTGGGCTTCTTCTGCGGCGACGACGGCGGCGTGAACCCGCAAAGCGACGCAGGGGCCGCCTGCCTCGAGGACAAGGAGTGCCTCCCGCCGTACGTCTGCGAGGGCGCGGCGGGCGCGAAGACCTGCGCGACTCAGGGCACCGGAGCCCAGGGCGATCCGTGCGCGGGCACCCACGAATGCGCGCTGGGCTTCACGTGTCTCAATGGCGGCAGCGACGCAGGCTTCTGCTGGCCGCGCTCCGGCGACACCGGCCTGTGCAACCTGGTCTTCTCCGACGGCGGCCTGAGCCTCCGGGCGGACGGCGGCGCGCGCCCCGTGGAGAGCCTCTGCCTCGATCAGCTCTACTGCGACCAGACCCACGCGACGTGCCACAAGCAGGCCGTGCTCGGCGACGCGTGCACGCCGGACGCCGGCAACCCGCACTGCCTCGAAGGCGCGTGCGTCGACAACGGCTCGGGCTCGACCTGCAGCTACGCGCCCGACGGCACGGCGTGTACCCGCGCGGCGGACTGCTCGAGCGGCGTGTGCTTCCCGATCGCCGACGGCGGCGCGGTCTGCGGCGACACCTGCCCGTAGCTTCGCAGCTAGATCCAGCTAGATCCCGAGCAGCTTCTTCAGCTCGTCGTACTCGGCGGCGCTGCAGAAGCTGCGCTGCTTGCCACCCGCGGCGAGCTCGATGCGCAGCTCGAAGCGGCCGTCCGGCTGGGCCACGGCCTCGTGCGCGCGCGCCTTCTGGAGCGCGTCGAGCAGGTTGGCCACGCGCGGCGTGCTGGCGGCGCCCACCTTGCGCTTCTTGAAGCTCTTGCGGTCGTGCTTCACCGCGCCGTAGTCGAAGCCGGCGAACGCGTCGAGCACCTCGTGGGTCTGCTCGTCGAGATCGCCCGTCCAGCCCTCGGGATCCTCGAGGTCGACCTCTTCGCCCTCGGCGCTCTTGAGCTCCCCGGCAGCGGTGGCCGTCCACGCGGCGGTGCGGAAGCGGTTGCGCTTCTCGCCGGCCGAGCCGACGACCTCGAAGACGTCCACCGACGAGGCGGAGCTCTTCGCGATGGCGAGCGCCGCGCGTCGGGCGAGCGCCGCGTCCTCGAAGATGAGCACCCGGCCGGAGACGCCGCGATCCAGCAGCATCACGTCCACGCCCGAGCCCGGAACGAGGCCCACGGTCTCCAAGGTGGGTGTGACGGACGCGTTCAGCGCGTCCCAATCCCACGCGGTGCAACACACGGCTGCGAGCTCGACTCGACGCATGTTCGGAACCTAACCCAGCTTCGCGGCGCGCGGGGAAAATCGCGGTGGGGCCCGCCTCAGCCCGACTTGACGACGATGTTGTAGACGGCCTTGCCCGTGGCGATGGTCTCGCTCTCGGCCGAGGAGTGGAACATGCGCATGTCGGCCACGCCCACGCGGTTGCCCTGGCGGACGACGATCGCGTCGGCGCAGACGGCCTCGGGCTTGCCAGGCCGCAGGTAGTCGATGCGGATGTCGATGGTGGAGACGCGCGCGTTCACATCGCCTGCGGAGCCCCACACGGCCATGCCACCCGCGGCGTCGGCGAGCGCGGCGAGCACACCGCCGTGCAGCGCGCGGCGCATGGGATCGCCGATGAACTCCTCGCGGAAGTCGATCTGCAGCCGCGCCTTGCCGGGCTCGAAGGCGACGACCTTCATCCCCAGGTGCTTGTTGAAGGCGACCTGCTGCTCCATGAACTCGCGAAGCTTCGACATGTCCATGGCGCGCAAGGTAGCGCGGTGAACGGCTGGCGTCGAAGCGAAGGTTTCCCCATTCCCCAATCGCCGTTCCCCAGCTATGCATGGGCCGTCAGCGAGGAGCGTTGGGAAATGGCGAACCTGGTGGTCGTCGGCGCGCAGTGGGGCGACGAAGGCAAGGGCAAGCTCGTTGATCTCCTCGCCGAGCAGGCGCAGGTCGTCGTCCGCTTTCAGGGCGGCAACAACGCCGGGCACACCCTCGTCGTCGACGGCCAGAAGACGGTGCTGCACCTCATCCCCTCGGGCATCCTCCACAAGGACAAGAGCTGCGTCATCGGCAACGGCGTGGTGCTCGATCCGGCGGTGCTGCTCACCGAGATCGACAAGCTGCACCAGAAGCAGCTGCTCGCGAATCCGCGGCGCCTTCTGATTTCGACGAACGCGCACGTGATCCTCCCGTGGCACAAGGAGCTCGACAAGCTGCGCGAGGCGGCGCAGGGCAGCGCGGCCATCGGCACCACGGGGCGCGGCATCGGGCCGACGTATGAGGCGAAGATCGGCCGTCGGGGCGTGCGCGTGCGCGAGCTCATCGAGCCCAAGCGGCTCGCCGCGCGCGTGGAGCAGCTCTGGCCCGAGGTCACCGACGACCTCGCCCGGCTCGCCGCGCGCGCCGGGCAGCCCGTGCCCAAGCTCGAGCGGCAGGAGATCCTCGACGCGTACTCCAAGTGCGGCGAGCGCCTCGCGGTGCACGCCGAGGACACGAGCGTCTTCCTGGCCGGGCAGATCAAGCAGGGCGCGAAGCTGCTCTTCGAGGGCGCCCAGGGAACGCTGCTCGATGTGGATCACGGCACGTATCCGTACGTGACCTCCTCGAACTGCGTGGCGTCGAATGCGGCGACGGGATCGGGCGTCGGGCCGAGCGCGCTGCACGCCGTGCTCGGAATCTCGAAGGCGTACACCACGCGCGTGGGCGCGGGTCCGTTCCCGACCGAGCTGCTCGACGACGTGGGGCAGAAGCTTCGCGACGCCGGCGCCGAGTACGGTTCGACGACCGGACGTCCACGTCGCTGCGGTTGGCTCGACGCGGTGGTGCTGCGCTACGCCGCGCGCGTGAACGGCCTCTCGGGCCTCGCCATCACCAAGCTCGACGTGCTCAGCGGCTTCTCCACGCTGCGCATCGCCACCGGCTACACCCTCGATGGCAAGAAGCTCGACGAGCTGCCCAGCGATCTGGAAGACCTCTCGCGCGCGCAGCCGATCTACGAAGAGCTGCCGGGCTGGAGCGAGTCGCTCGCGGGACGACGCTCGATCGACGAGCTCCCGGTGAACGCGCGCACGTACCTGAAGCGCGTGGAAGAACTGGTGGGCGTGCCGCTCTGGTGTGTGTCGGTCGGTGCGGACCGCGCCGAGACCATGATGTTGCGCAATCCGTTCGCGAGCTGAGAGATGCCGCTCACGCGCGAGATGGACAGCCCGCTGCTGTCCGAGGACGAGGCGCTGCGCAAGGCCTCGCTCCTGGCGATCACCAACGTGCCCACGCCCGAGGCGGCGAAGGCCGTTATCAACGCTTTGTTACATTTCCTGAAGGAGCGCCCCGAGGTCGCGCCCGAGTTCGAGCACGTGCTGTACACGCCGCCGCTGGGTCCGCTCGCGGAAGAGCCGCTGCTGCAGCTGCTCGACGAGGACGACGACGCCGTCCGCGAAGAGGCCGCGTACATCCTCTTCCGGCTCAAGATTCGATCGAGCTCGCGCGCGCGAATGTTGAAAGCGCTGACCGACGACGACAGCCACTGGGTCCGCGCCTACGCGGCCAAGGCGCTGGCGATGCTTCAAGGCTCGGGTGCGGGTGCGCAGCTCGCGACGGCGATCGACGACGAGGCCACGCTGGAGGCCATCGCGCGCATGGGCGAGGCGCTCGCCCTCACCGGCGACGCGTCGCACGCGGCGGTGCTTCGCGATCAGGCCGAGCAGCTCCGCGAGAGAAGCGCGCCGCCCGATGCCGTTCAGCCGGATCTCTGGGTCAAGTCGGCCGGAGAGATCGCGTTGCTCTTCGACGCGCTCGCGGCGCACCTCGAGGGCCAGGCGCCCGCGGGCGCGACGCTGGAAGCGCGCGGCGACAACGCCTGGCGCTATTCGCACCCGGACCTTGGCACCATCGAGGTCGGCGGCGGGCCGAGCTTCTTCGGCTATGCGGCGCGGGTGACGCGGGGCGAGGGCGTGGAGGTGCTGGAGCTCGACTCGCACGACGCGATGAAGCTGCTCGCTCAGTCCGATCGCGTCTGACGGCTGCTTGCCTGCACAGCAAGCGGGCTGCCGAGGCCCTGCCGGGCCGTCTCTCGAAATGGCCAGGGAGCGCGCGTTAGCCTTCGAGGTCCCTCGCCGTGCCCTCGGAGTCTGAATGCGCCGCTTGTCCGTCCTCGCCTCGCTGGCCCTCCTCGCCGGATGCACAACCGCCGAGACGAAGCCCGAGGCGCCGCTGGCGCGCACGAGCCGACGGACGACGGTGAAGCAGGTGCTGAAGAGCTCGGTGCGCGTGCACGTCCTCGACGGCACGGAGGTGCGTCGCGCGGCGACCGGCGTGGTCGTCGAAGTCATCGATTCGGGCGGCCACCCGACCTCGTACGTGGTCACCAACGAGCACGTGGTCGAGAAGGCCGATCTCAAGCAGGTGACCTACCAGGTGCTCGTCGACGGACCGAAAGGCGCGACGGCTTACCCGGCCACGCTGCTCGCCGAGGGCGCCGTGCCCAGCGTGGATCTGGCCGTGCTCACCGTGCCGGGCGTGCGCCTGGATGCCGCCACGCTCGCCAGCGATGACGAGCTCGCCGTGGGCGACGATGTCGTCGTCGTGGGCGCGCCGTACGGCCGCGGGCTCACCGTCTGCGGCGGCATGCTGAGCATGGTCGAGGTCGGCGACGGCCGGCCCACGCAGCTCAAGACCGACGCGCCCGTGGGCTACGGCGCC
Organism: Deltaproteobacteria bacterium; assembly: GCA_018266075.1. Taxonomy (GTDB): domain Bacteria; phylum Myxococcota; class Myxococcia; order Myxococcales; family SZAS-1; genus SZAS-1. The sequence continues at coordinate 132,460 of JAFEBB010000009.1, forward strand.
TCGGGCGGCGGCCTCTTCTCGGTCGAGACCGGGCACCTGCTCGGTGTCGTCGAGGGCTACCGCACCGCGCAGGTGCAGGTGCCAGGGGAGGGCGGCGGCTACACCTTCGACGTGCCCATGCCCGGCGAGACCTTCGCCGCCTCGGTGGCCAAGCTGCGCCGCTTCCTCGAGGAGAAGTGCCCCAGGCGCGAGTCGATCGCCGTCAGCAACTGAGAAAACGACATATCGAGACAGCTCGGGAGCCATCTCGATATATCGCTGTTGCTCGATCGTCTGCTTCAGATCAGCAGCGCGCCGGTGCGGATGAGGTAGGCCAGCTGCTTGCGCTGGTCGGGCCGGAGCACCCCGTGCATCTTCTGCAGGGCATCCACCACGGCCTCGCGCAGCTTCTGGGCGCTCTTCACGCGGAGCTCGCCGCCTTCAGTGGCCTTGCCCGCGTCGAAGGCCTCGCCCTCGAGCGCATCCGCGAACGCGCCCACGGTGCGCCGCCGGTCCACCTCGGCCTGGGCGCGCTCGACCTTCAGCTCGTCGAGGATGCGCGCCAGCGTGGCCACCTGCTCGTCGTCCAGCTCGAGCTTGTAGGCCAGGAAGCGCAGGGGCCGGCGCACGCCGAAGGCGCTGCCGCCCACGTCGTCGTCGCCGCCGCCGTGGCCGCCGTGCCAGCCGCCACCGCCGCGGTGCCCGTGCCAGCCGCCGGGACCACAGCTCGCCTCGTCGCCACCGCACTCTCCGCGGTGACTGCGGGCGTACTTCCACCAACCCATCATGCCTGGGTACATGGTTCTGCTCCTTCGCCGGGGCGTATCGCGCCCGACGGGATTCACGACGCGTGGGCACCATGCCTCACGCAAGGCAAACGCTAACGAGCGGCTCGGCTGCTGGCAACGCGCAGAGCGTCAGGGCGCGCTCGGGTCGTGGCCGATGATGGTCACCTTGCGCGCGAGCGCGGTGTTGCCGCGGATGTCGAAGTCGACCTTCACCTGGTCGCCCTCGCGCAGCGTGTCGCTGGCCAGCTTGGTGCCCTGGGCGTCGACGAACTGGGTGTGTTTCGTGATGTAGAGCTGGCTGGTGGTCTTCTTCTGCACGATGAGCAAGCGGTTCTTGCCCGGCAGCGCCGCCCGGCCGGTGAACTGGCCCATGCCCGTCACCATCTCCGGGTTGCCCATCTGCCAGGGGGTGATCGTGTACATCGTCGGCGTGTTCGTGTCGGGAACGGCCTGCGCCCAACCCGTTGCCGCCGCTCCGACGCCCATCACCAGCGCCAGTGCTCGCAAAAGTCGCTTCATTCGTTCCTCCAGGCCGGCGTGAGGATCTCCACCCAGTTCGCGCGCACCTGACCATCGGTCGCGTTGTACGAGACGCGCACCTGCGCGCCCTTCTGCAGCGCGTGCGGCGAGGTGCGCTCGCCGTTCGCGTAGACCGGCGTCTGCTCGTCGAGGCCGATGTGCAGCGGCTTGCCTGGCCGGTCCAGCACCAGCTCGCTGCCGCTCGCGCTCTTCAGCGGCGCCACGGCCACCTGGTCTGCGAGCTTGTGGGCCAGCTGCGGCTCGCCGATGTGCGGCTTGCCGATGTTGGTGTTGTTCTCGTTGTTGGCCGCGACCGTCGCCGCCAAAAGCACGCCCACCAGCACCATCGATGCGCTCCTGGCGAAACCTTGGGCGCGACGCTCCTTGCGCGCCTGCCCGGTCGGGCGCGGAGTCGGCGCGCCATTCGCGGGTTGCAGAGACAGGCCTCGTTTGGCACAACCCGGCCATGCCTGGAGACGCCATGGGCCGCAGCGACTGGGACACCTACTTCATGGAGATCGCCCGGGTGGTGGCCACGCGCGCCACCTGCGATCGCAAGCACGTGGGCGCGGTGCTGGTGCGCGACCGCACCATCCTCTCCACCGGCTACAACGGCTCCATCCGCGGGCTGGCCCACTGCGACGAGGTGGGCCACATGATGGAGAACGGCCACTGCGTGGCCACGGTGCACGCCGAGGCGAACGCGATCATCCAGTCGGCCAAGAACGGCGTGGGCATCGACGGCGCCACCATCTACACCACCGCCAGCCCGTGCTGGCCGTGCTTCAAGCTCATCGGCAACGCGGGGATCAACCGCATCGTCTACGGCGAGTTCTACCGGGACGAGCGCATCTTCGACTTCGCGAAGAAGCTGAACATCGAACTGGTGGGCCTGGGGCCTGCGTCGGTGCCGCCCAAGCCGCTGGGTTAGTGCGGCTTGCCGTCGATGTGGAACTGGTAGGCCATCACTCGGCGCTGCTTCAGGATCGGCACGAGCATCTCTTGCGTGTAGCTGACGTCGGCGCTGATCTGCCGATTGCCGTCGCGGGTGAACTCCACCATGTCCTTGGTGAGCGCCATGTCGTAGCCGGTGTGCTGGCCGTCGTCCTCGACCCAATAGCGCGAGGTCTTGATGGACAAGAGCACTTCGTTGATTCGATTGATCACGTCGTCGTTGGAGGACGTGACCGGCACGGAGTCGAGCGTCTGCTGCACGGCGCCCTTGATCTCTCGGTTCGCCATCGTCGGTGGGATGTACACGATCCCCGCGACGACACCCACGGCGATCGCCACGCTTATGCCGAAGAGCCACAACATCGAGCCAAAGGGAGACGAGTCGCTGGCCATGACCCCAGATGCTATCCCGGCGTGCCAGCGTTTGCGCTACCGTCCGCGGCATGCAGCCACATCAGGCCCGCTTGTTGGCTCTCCTCGAGCACTTTCTTCCAGCCGATGACCTCGAGGAGCGGCACCTCGAGGCCATTCGCGCGCTGGTGTCGAGCTCGGCCGACTGCTTCTCGCGGACGCACTGGGTGCCGGGGCACATCACGGGCAGCGCGTTCATCGTGGACCCCGCGCGGCGGCAGATGCTCCTTCACCACCACAAGAAGCTCGATCGCTGGTTGCAGATGGGCGGCCACGACGACGGCGAGCGCGACGCGGCGGCCACGGCGCTCCGCGAGGCGCGCGAGGAGAGCGGGTTGGCGAAGGTGGAATGGCCGCCGGGCGAGCGGCGCGTCCTCGACGTGGACGTGCACGAGATCCCCGCGCGCAAAGAAGATCCCGCGCACCAGCACCACGACGTGCGTTTCCTGTTCTACGCCGAGTCCACGCAGCCGCTCTCCATGGACGCGCAGGAGTCGAACGCGCTGGCCTGGATTCCGCTCGCCGACGCGGCCGCCAAGATGGGTGAAGAAGGGGCCAAGCGCGTCGTCGCAAAGATCGATCGGCTGCTGGCCAGCCACCAGCCACCAGCCACCAGCCACTAGCCAGCCGTGCGCGCGGGTGGCGGCTTCTCACCCGGCTCGCGGCGCCGCGCGACCAGCATCGCGTGCGACGCGCCCGTGCGACCAGGCCCGGTGCGGAAGAGCTCGATGGCCTTCTTGGCGCGCTCGGCCACTGCGGGATCCGCGGTCTGCACCTGCTCGTCGAGGAGCCGGTAGTACTCGGCCATGAGCTCGTCGGAGAGCGACTCTGCCCACTGCGGCTCGTAGCCGGCCTTCTCGATGAGCCCGAGCGTGGCGGTGGGGCGCTGCAGGGGCATGCCCAGCTCGTGCGACCAGAAGGTCTGCACCGGCTCCTGCGTCGAGAGTCCCACGGCGACAGGCAGGGTGATCCCCAGCCGCCCGTTGACGACCAGCAGCTCGCGCAGCTTGGCGGCGAATTCGGTGATCGAGCCCGGCGGCGGCAGCGTGTCCACCAGCACCGACTCGAAGCCCTGCGAAGGCAGCCCGGCCACATCGCCCTGGCGCACCGTCACCCGGCCCGAGAGCGCCTCGTCGCGCACCCGCGCCTCGAGCGCAGCCACGAGCTTGGGGTCCCACTCCACGGCGGTCACGTTGGCGCCCGCGTCGCGCGCGAGCACCCGCAGGCTGGTGCCGTCGCCCGCGCCGAGGAGCAGCACGCGCTCGCCGGGCTGGACGTCGAGCGCGCGCACCAGCCGCCGCAGCGCCTCGAGCGAGCCGGGAACGCGGCGGCCCTCAACCAGGAGCGCTGGGGGAAAGCTCGACATCCGTTGCGACCCTCGGCCAGCCGGGAATCCCACCCGGCACAGGTTGCTTTCAGAGGTAGAACACGATTCGGGGCTGGTTGGAAAGGGCGGTGTACACGGCCACCCGCTGCTCCTCGTTCTCCAGCCGGACTTTGATGCGCACCGAGGCGAACTTGCCCGCGCTGCTGGGCTTCACCTCCACCTGGGAATCCGCGATGGGCTGCTTGAGCGCGCCCGACACCAGCCCGCGCACGAAGCCTTCGAAGTCCGCCTCGGCACGGCCGATGACCTTGTACTCGTAGTCCACCGGGTACGAGATGAGCGGCGGAAGATCGGGCATCGACGCTTGGGCTTCCTCAATCGTGGGTCGTGGGTCGTTCGGAGACGCGACGCGCTAGAGCAGGTTGGCGGCAAGCTCGGCGAGCTCCGAGCGCTCGCCCTTGCTCATGGTGATGTGGCCCGCGATCTTCTCCTGCTTGAAGCGGTTCACCACGTGCACCAGGCCGTTGTTGGTGCTGTCCACGTAGGGGTTGTCGATCTGGTACGGGTCGCCGGTGAGCACGATCTTCGTGCCGTCGCCTGCGCGGGTGATGATGGTCTTCACCTCGTGCGGCGTGAGGTTCTGCGCCTCGTCCACGATGATGAACTGGTTGGGAATCGACCGGCCGCGGATGTACGTGAGCGGCTCGATCTCCAGGATGCCCAGGTCCATCAGCTCCGTGTAGCTCCGGCCCGCGCGCTTCTCCGCGCGCGAGAGGTTCATCAGGAACTCCACGTTGTCGAAGATGGGCTGCATCCACGGGTTGAGCTTCTGCTCCACGTCGCCCGGCAGGTACCCGATGTCCCGACCGAGCGGGAAGATGGGCCGGCTCACCAGCAGCTTGTGGAAGATGCCCTCTTCCATCGTCTTGTGGAGCCCGGCGGCAATGGCGAGCAGCGTCTTGCCCGTGCCCGCCTTGCCCACCATCGTCACCATCTTGATGTCGTCGTTGAGCAACAGGTCGAGCGCGAAGCTCTGCTCCATGTTGCGCGGCCGGATGCCCCAGACGCCTTCCTTGTTGCTGCGAAGGAGCGGCACGATGCGCGCGCGCTGGCCGTTCACCTTGCCCATCGCCGAGTGCGACGGGTTCGACTCGTCCTTGAGCAGCACGTACTGGTTGGAGAACAGCTCCACGCCGCTCGGCAGCTCGCTCTCGCCGTTCTTGTAGAAGGCGTCGATCAGGTTGCCCGCCACGGGCAGCTCGGTGATGCCCGTGTAGAGATCGCTGATCTCCACGCGCTCGCTGTCGAAGTCCTCGGCGGTCAGGCCCAGGGCGTCTGCGCGGATGCGGAGGTTGGTGTCCTTGGTGACGAAGATCGCCGAGGCGCCGGCCTCCGAGTCGCGCACGTCGAGCGCCACCGCCAGGATGCGCGAGTCGTTCTCGCCCTGGTTGCCCATCTCCTTGGGCAGGTTGCGCTCGCTGAAGAGCACCCGCATCAGGCCGCCGCGGTCGTTGCGGACGCCCTCGCCGAGGTTTCCCTTGGCGCGGAAGCCATCGAGGATTCGCGAGACCTGCCGGGCGTTGCGCCCGAGCTCGGAGAGGTCTCGTTTGAACTGGTCGATTTCCTCGATGCAGTAGATGGGCACCACCACGTCGTTGTCGTCGAAGGCGAACAGCGCCTTGGGGTCGTGCAACAGGACGTTGGTGTCGAGGATGAAGGTCTTTTTCATTCGCGCGATGCGACCTCGCCAAGGCGTGGATATCTGCGCGCTGCGATTCGCACAATAGCCCAGACGCTTGGCCGCTTGGCCAGCGACTTGGAGGCCCGATCGCGACCTCCCGGCAACGATCGACTCGACCCATTTCTGGGCTTAGAGTGGTCCCCCTGGCACGGGAGCTCTCGTGGTTCGGCGAATCCTCGGCGCGGTGGTGATCTCGGTCCTGGCCCTGGGCTGCAGCCACGCCAAGCAGCTGCCGCCCAACACGGTGGACGTGGGCGGCGGCGTCACCGAGACGGTCAACGGCGACGAGACCAAGAAGGCCTTCGATCTCAACGGCGACGGGAAGGCCGACGCCTTCGAGATCTACAAGAACGCCAAGGACGACGCGGGCAAGCCGGTGATGCACCTGGTGCGCAAGGAGTTCGATCTCAACGGCGACGGCAAGATCGACATGATCCGCACCTACGACGAGAAGGAGCAGCTGCAGAAGGAGTCGAACGACCTCGACTTCGACGGCAAGCCCGACGTGGTGACCTACTTCGAGAAGGGCCAGCGGGTGAAGGAAGAGCGCGACTTCGACGCCCAGGGCGTGGCGCACACCTGGGTCTACTACGAGAAGAACCAGATCGCGCGCAAAGAGAAGGACACCCACAACCGCGGCAAGCCCGACTACTGGGAGTACTGGGAGAACGGCGTGCTCGACCGCATCGCGTTCGACAAGAACGGCGACGGGCAGGTGGACTTCTGGGAGAAGAACCCCGATACGCAGGGCAAGTAGACGCGCGGGTTCCCCGCTGCGTCCGCGGCGCGACGTGTCGCGTGATGCGCGAACCGTGAACCGGACGACGGTCCGGTTGTGGATCCTTGGGTCCGTCCTCAGCTTTGGGGGCGGGGGAGGGCCATGGCGGATCGTGTCGACGCGCAGAAGTTCGGGCCCTTCGCGGCACCGCTCGCGCGCCTGGCCGCGAGCCGCGCCACCTACTTCGGCAGCGCGTGGACCCGCCTCCTCCCCGGAGCCCAGCGCACCCGCGCCACCTCGCGCATCCTCGAGCTGGACGTGGCCCACGGCGCTCGCCGCGGCACCGCGTTCCTGAAAGTCGCGATCCAGAACGTCGCCGATCGTCGAGAGCGGGCGAGGGCGATGCGCAACCTGCTCGACGACTACGTGCACCAGGAGCGCGCCCACGCGGCGCTGCCCGGGAGCGTCGCCCGGCCGATTGCCTGCTTCCCCGAGGCGCTGGCCGTGGTCACCGAGGGCGCCGAGGGCGACACGCTGGCCACGCTGCTCGGACGTGCTCGGTGGCGCGGCCAGTGGCAGGAGCTGCAGCTCACCTTCGCGCGCGCGGGCGCGTGGCTGGCGGCGTTTCACGCGTCGGGCCGGGCCGACGAGCGGATCTCGCTCGCCCGCCTGCGCGTGCGGGTGGACACCCACCTTCGCAAGGCAGCCGGGACCCAGGATCGACGCCGCGCGCTCCGGCGGTTCGACGGCCTGGCGGCGCTGGTACGGTCCCGCGAGCTGCGCGCGGTGCCCCTCCACGGCGACTTCTCTCTCGAGAACATCGTCGCGTCGGGCGATCGCGTGACCATCCTCGACTTCGACGTCTCGGGCGGCGCGGTGGGCACCTGGCTGCACGACGTGGCGTACCTCTACGCGGCGCTGGCGCGGCACGCGGCCAAGCCCTGGGCGCCGCGGCGCGAGCTGGAGCGGCTGCAGCGCGCGCTCCTGCGCGGCCTCGATCCGCGCCTCACGCCGGAGCGGCCGCTGTTTCAGCTCATGCTGCTCGTGCACGCCGCGAGCGGGCTCTTCGACGCCGAGACCTGGAGCCGCAACCCGCTCCAGAAGGCCTGGAACCAGCTGCTCTGGCGTCCGTACCGCGCCTGGCTGGGACTCTGAACGATGGCGTCGGCGCGCCAGGGCGGGCTCGGGCGCGCGGGCCCGCTGGTGGCCACGCGCTTCTTGAGCGCGGCCGTGTCCACCGCCATTCCGCTGGTGCTGGCGCGCGCGCTGGATCTCGCCGCGTACGGCGCCTACAAGCAGATCTTCCTCATTACCCAGACGCTCTACCTGGTGCTGCCCTTCGGCATGGTGCAGGGGCTCTACTACTTCGTGCCCCGGCGCGACGCGCGGCGGCCGCTGTACGCGGGCGTGCTCGCATTCCTTGGGTTGGCCAGCGTGGTCGCGACCGCAGGCGTGCTGCTCGGCGCGCCGCTCGCGGGCCGGCTCTTCGGCAACCCCGAGCTGGCGCAGCTGCGCGGTCCGATTGCGACATATCTCGTTGGCCTGCTGCTCTCGGCGCCCCTGGAGATCGCGCTCACGGCCGAGGGGCGAATTCGCGTGGCCGCGGGCGTGTACCTGGTGAGCGACACGCTCCGGGCTGCGTCGATGGTGGTGCCGGTGCTGCTCGGGCGCGGGCTCGAAGGCCTGATGCACGCGCTGGCGGCGTTCAGCGTGGTCCGGGCGGTGCTGGCCATGGCCTGGCTCGTGCGCCGCGAAGGGCCGCTCTGGGACCCCGAGGCGCTGCGCGCGCAGCTCCGCTACGCCGCGCCGTTCGGGGCCGCGGTGGTGGTCGCGCGGCCAGCGCAGTCGGCGCACCAGTGGGTGGTCTCGGCGCTGGCCTCCACGCAGCTCTTCGCCATCTACGCCGTGGGCTGCTTCCAGCTGCCGTTCGTGGACCTGCTCTACACGCCCACCAGCGAGGTGCTGATGGTGCGCCTCGGCGAGCTCGACCGCGCCGGCGAGCTGCACCGCGCGCCCGAGGTCTTTCGCGCCGCGTCCGAGCGGCTGGCCTACTTCTTCGTGCCGCTGGCGGCGCTCCTGGCCATCGCTGCGCCCGAGGTGGTGACGGCGCTCTTCGGCGCCCGCTACCTGGCCGCGGTGCCGCTGTTCCGCGTGAGCGTGCTCGGCGTGCTGGTCTCCATCCTGCCCATCGACGGCGCGCTGCGCAGCCGCGGGCTCACCCGGCACATCCTTCACGCGGCCCTGGTGCGAGCGGCCTTGTCCCTGCCGTTGGCGATCGTCGGCGTGCGGCGCTTCGGGCTCCTGGGCGGGATTGGCTCCTGGGCGATCGGCGAGGTCGTGGCGAAGGCGGTGCTCGCGTGGAAGCTGCCCGAGGCGCTGGGGACTTCGGAGCGGCCGGCGCGCTGGCGAGAGCTCATGCCGTGGCAGGCGCTGGGTCGTGCGGCTGCGGGCTCGGTCGTCGGCGCGACGGCAGCCTTGCTCGCTGGCGTGGCGCTGACCTCGCTGATGCCCGATCCGGCGGTGATACGAATCTTGAGAATCGTGCCACTGCTCGCAATGGGGCTGGCGTTCGGAGCCGCTTACCTGGGCGCGCTGGCGATCACCGGCGTGGACCCGCTCACGCTCTTCGTGGCCCGGCCGCTGCGGCCAGGGCGCGCGGCGGCATAGCAGAAGATTCTGATAGATTTGGTGGCGGCGCAGCGGGAGGGGAAATGCGCTTGGAGTCGCCGCCGCGTGCGGCCTCGACACCTTCTGCCGTCCGCGACCACCCGGAGTGGCGGGTCGGGCTGCTGCGCGTGGTTGCGGCAGCGGGCGGCGTGGGCCTGACGATGGGGGCGGCCACCGGCTACTTCGTGGGCACCGCGCCCGTGACCACCTCGGCGCTCGCCGCGTTGGCGGTGCTCATGTGCGTCGCCTTCGGTGCGCCCCGTCTGCCCCAGCGCCTCCGCGGCGCGATGGTGGTGACGGCCACCTACGCCGGGACCGCAGTGATGATGTGCCGCGTGGGCTTTGGTCCCAACGTGATGCTCGCCGGCTGCGCGGTGTCCGTCGCGGGGATGCTGATCTTCGACACGCGCGTGGGTCTCGTGTTGGTGGGGCTCTTTGCGTTGACCGCCGCGCTCGTGTCGCGCGCGTTCCACGCAGGGCTCCTCTTGGTCCCGCCGGGTGCCGTGGATTTGATGAATCCCGGGAGCGCCAACTTCGGCATCCGCGTGCCGGTGGTGTTTGGTGCGCTCTCGGGAGCCGTGGTGGTCGTGGTCGGCTCGCTCCTGGAGCGGAGCGAGCGGCTCTCGGCCGAGCGCGCTGCTGCCTATGACGAGCTCGTGCGGCAGCAAGCCGAAGAGGCGCGGCTGCGCGAGGAGCTCACCCAGCGCGAGGTGGCCTATCGCAGGGCGAGCGAGCTCGAGCTGCTGGGCAAGTTCGCGGGCCACGCAGCGCACGATCTCAACAACGCGCTGCTCGTCATCCTCTGCAGCGCCGACGCCGTTCGCGCGCGCGTGCAGGACCCGCGTGCCGCCGCCGCCCTCGACGACCTCCGCGTGGCCACCCGCGACGCCGCCGCCACCATCCAGCAGCTCCGCGCCGTGGGCACGTCCTCGCGCCGGCAGCCCGAGCCCACCTCGCTCGCCGCCGAGGTGCGTCGCGCCGAGCGGCTCCTGGCGCGGCTGCTCCCCGCGTCGATCCAGCTCGAGCTCGAGGTGCAGGACGTCCCGGACGTGCGGGTCCGCGAAGGCGCCATCCTGCGCGCGCTCACCAACCTGGCGCTCAACGCGCGCGATGCCATGCGCAGCGGCGGAAAGCTCTCGTTGCGCACGCGCGTGGCCACGGCTACCGAGCTCCCCGCAGGCCTGGACGCGCAGAAGCCGCACGTGCTCCTCGAGGTCCAGGACACGGGCGCGGGCATGGACGCCGCCACGCGTGCGCGCCTCTTCGAGCCGTTCTTCACCACCAAGGGCGAGTCGGGCTCGGGCCTGGGGCTGTCATCGGTGCGCGAGGGCGTGGAGGCCGCGGGCGGCGCGGTGACCGTGGACAGCGAGGTGGGGCGGGGCACGCGGGTGCGGCTCTTCTGGCCGGCGCGGGGCGACGCGCGCGCCGAGGCTCGCCCGGGTCGCGAGGGCACGCTGTTGTTGGTGGAGGACGACGAGGTCGTCCGTCGACGGCTCGCGGACGGCCTCGCGCCCCTGGGCTTCAAGGTGCTCGAGGCCGCCGATCGCTCCGAGGCGCTGCTCGCCGCGCGACGACACCAGGGACCGATTCAGTTTCTGCTCACCGATGGCGCCATGCCGGGAATGCCACTCCTCGCGTTCGTCGACGAGTTCCGCAACCTTCAGCCCGGCGCGCGCGTGGTGGTGTGCTCGGGCCACACGCCCGCCGAGCTCGGCTTGCCGCACCCGGGCGTTGACGCGTTCGTGCCGAAGCCGTGCAGCGCGAACGAGCTCGCCGATCATCTGGCCAAGCCACGCGATCGGTAGTCGAGAATTCCAGTCCTGCGGCACGCGTGCGTCTGCGTTCTGGCGGGCAGGCATGAAAGGCCGTGCTAGCCTTCGACCGCTATGGCGACCTCGTTGTTCGACAGCGGCCACCAGCTTGTGGCCGAGGGCAACTGGGAGTTCGCGCTGGCGGTGCTGGCCGAGGCGGTGCGGCGTCGCCCGAGCGACCACCGCTCGCGGCTGCTCGCGGCCAAGTGCATGGCCGAGCTCGGCGAGCGCGAGCGCGCGCTCACCATCCTGCACATCGGCGCCGAGGGACTGCTCCAGCGCGACTACCTGCTCTCGGCCATGGCCGCGTGCAAGCAGGCGCTGCGCATCAACCCGGTGGAGAAGCGCATCCGGGAGACGCTGCGGAAGGTGCACAACCGCGCGTCGAGCGCTGCGCAGGGCAAGGCCTGGGTGGCGCCGCCGCTGCCGGCCGAGGCCATCGTCGACGCCGAGGATCCGGGCGACTTGACCGGCCTGCGCGGCAGCGAGCTCTCCGATCGCGCGTACGAGGTCCTGGCCGCGCCCGACACCGGGGCCCAGGCCGACGCGAGCGCGCGCCCGCCGCTGCCGCTCTTCGTGGACCTCACCGCCGACGCCTTCGTGGAGCTCGTGGAGCGCATGGGCTACCGCGAGGTGAAGGAAGGCGACGCCGTCTGCAACGAGGGCGATGCGGGCGAGAGCATCTTCGTGCTCGTGGCCGGCAAGGCCGAGGTGCTCCGGCACGAGGCCAACGGCGACGAGCGCACGCTCGCGTTCCTCACCGGCGGCGCGCTCATGGGTGAGCTCTCGGTGGTGCTCGGTGCGCCGCGCACGGCATCGGTCGTGGCGGTCGTCGACACCGATGTCTTCGAGATTTCGCGCGAGGATCTGAACATGGTGGCCAAGGCGCACCCGGAGGTGCCGCAGGCCATCGCCGAGTTCGCCCAGCGCCGCCTGGCCAAGAACCTGCTCGCCACCGCGCCGCTCTTCACCGGGCTCCCCGACGGCCAGCGCGCGGATCTCTTCTCGCGCTTCCAGGCCAAGGTGGTGGCTCCGGGTGACAAGCTGCTGGTGGAAGGCGAGCCGTCGGCGGGGCTGTTCCTGGTGCTCGCGGGCGACCTGCTGGTGCAGAAGAAGGACGCCTTCGGCGGGATGATCACCCTCAACATCCTCCGCGAGGGCGACGTCGCCGGTGAGATCTCGCTGCTCACGAATCTGCCGTGCACCGCCACGGTGGCCGCCACGCGCAAGACGGTGGTCGCGTTCCTCTCGCGCGAGGCCTTTGCCAAGCTGCTCGTCGACTTTCCCACCGCGCGCGGCTACCTGCAGGAGCTCTCCCAGAAGCGGCTCGCAGGCATCGCCTCGGCGCTCCTGCCGGCTGAGGTCCTCGACGCCGACGAGCTGGTGGTGAAGTAGCGCCAGGGTTTCCGAGCGGCAGCGAAGGCGCTAACCTTCTGCGCCTGACTCGGAGTTGCCCGTGGCCGATTGCCCCAAGTGCGGACGCCAGCTCACGGCTGCCGGCTGCATCAAGTGCGGCGCCATCAACGACCGCTCCAAGTGGTACGCGCTCGCCGAGGACGCGGACGCCGAGGAGCGCAAGCAGGCCAAGCCCGCGTCGAAGGGCCCGCGCAAGGCCGCCACCAACGCCAAGCGCAACGACTGGTACGCCGCCGCCGGTGAAGCGGTCCCCGAGGACCGCCCCGAGGACGATCGGGTGAACGCCAAGGTCGCCGGCGACGTGCCGCTCTCGAAGGACAGCGCCGACTGGGCCGAGGTCTCGCGCGGCCGCAAGGACCCGCCGTTCATGATCATCGGCGGCATCGTCGGGTTCATCGCCATCGTGGGCGGGCTCTTCTGGTACGCCAACCGGGGCGGCGAGCAGGAAGTCGCGCAGGACCAGCCCCTGGCCAACCTGCCCACCAAGAACATCCAGATCGACCACAGCTACGGCTTCAAGATCGACCCGCCCGAGGGCTTCAAGCAGGTGCAGCTCACCGGCGTGCTCGAGCATGACATGCCCGATTTCGCCAAGGGCGTGCACGGCGAGACCACCACGCTGGTGCAGTACCGTGACGCCGCCTCGGGCATCGACGCGTACTACTTCGGCGAGGCCCGCAACGACACCAACCTCGACGCCTACGCGCAGAAGATGACCAGCGACCTGGGTAAGCTCACGCCGCTCTCCGCCGTGCCCGAGGGCATGAAGAAGTACCCAACCAAGGGCTCGCTCATCGACATGGGCCAGCGCAAGGCGCTCGTGTACATCGCGTCGGCCAAGCCGGATCGATACTTGATGGTTTGGATCCTCGCGCCGGCGACCAACTTCCAGGCGCTGCAGCCCAAGGTCGAGAGCGCCGCGCGCGCGTTCACGCTCTTCGAGCCCGATGGGCCGCACCCGGGCAAGCAGTTCGCGCCGCAGGGCAACGACGACGGCGAATAGCCCACGCTCTGCCGCGAGCTTCGCGGCGGTGGGTCGTGGCTGGTGGCTCGTTCGGCCTTGACGGGCGTAACGCGCGCAGCCCCGTGTCGTTGAACGCGATCGTGGGCCGTGGGTCGTGCGGCCTGAACGGGTGACGCCCACTCAGGATCTTGCGGCGATCGGGTCCACCTAACGCGTCCGAAAAGCACGACGCCCGAGCGACTCGCGTCGCCCGGGCGCCGGAACTTCAGGGTGCAGCGCGGACTACTTCTTGGCCACGTTGCGGCCCGGCGCCTTCTCCTTGGCGAGCTGGGCGTCGATGGCGGCCTTGAACTGCTCGATGGGCTGCGCACCCACCAGCTTCTGGCCGGTGATGCTGTTGCCAGAGCCAGTGCCAATCACGAACGTCGGCGTGCCCGAGACGCCCGCCTTCTGGCCCTGCGCCAGGTCCGCGTCGACCTTCGCCTTGAACTTGCCGCTCTCCATGTCCGCGTTGAACTTGGACATGTCGAGGCCGGCCGCCTGCGCGTACTGGGGCAGCTGGTCCTTGCCCAGTGCGGTCTGGTGGGTGAAGAGCTGGTCGTACATCTGCCAGAACTTGCCCTGCTCCGCCGCGGCCAGCGAGGCCTGCGCCGCCGGCATCGCGTTCGGGTGGAAGGGCAGCGGGTTCTGCTTGAAGACCACGCGCACCTTGCCCTCGTACTGCTTCTCCACGTCGTTCAGGGTGGCGTAGCCGCGGCCGCAGAACGGGCACTGGAAGTCGCTGAACTCCACGATGGTCACCGGCGCGTTCTTCGGGCCGCGCGACGGGGCGTCACCGATTTCCACGGTGATGGGCGCGTCGGGAGCGGGCGCAGCGGCCGCCACCGGGCCTGCCGAGGCCATGTTCGCCTCGATCAGCTTGGCGTAGAGGTCGTCCGGCTTGACGCCCTTCTTCTCCAGCTCCTCGGCCTTCTTGAGCTGCTCGTCGATGATGGCCTTGAAGCTCTCGAACGGCTGGGCGCCCGAGATCTCCTTGCCGTTGATGAAGAAGGTCGGGGTGCCGTTGGCGCCCACCGCCTGGGCGGCCTTCTGGTCGTCGCCGATCTGGGTGGCGACCGCGGGCGAGTCCTTGTCGGCCTTCCACTTGTCGAGGTTCACGCCGGCCTGCTTGGCGTAGTTCTCGAAGTCGGCCTCCTCGAGGTGCTGCTGGTTCTTGAAGAGCAGGTCGTGCATCTCCCAGAACTTGCCCTGCTCGCCAGCGGCCATGGCGGCCTTGGCGGCGGGCATCGCGTGCGGGTGGAAGGGCAGCGGCTCATTGCGCCACACGAACTTCACCTTGTTGCCGTAGGTGTCGGTGACCTGCTTGATGGTCGGCTCCACGCGGCTGCAGAACGGGCACTGGAAGTCGCTCCACTCCACAATCGTGACGGGGGCGGTCTTGGGGCCGCGAACCGGGTTGAAGTTGGCGATCTCCACCTTCTTCACCGACGGACCAGCCGGCGCGCCGGGGGCGTTGGCGGGAGCGGCGGGGGGCGACTCCACGCCCTTGGCGATGAGCGCGGCGTACAGGTCGCTCGCCTTGGTGCCGCTGGAGAGCTGCTTCTCGGCCACGGCCTTCTGCTCGTCGATCATCGACTTGAAGCGCTCGAACGGCTGGGCGCCCACGATCTTGTGGCCGTTGATGAAGAACGCCGGGGTGCCCGAGGCGCCCAGCTTCTGGGCCAGGGCCTGGTCGCGCGAGATGGTCTGCTTGACCTTGTCGCTCTCCTTGTCGGCCTTCCACTTGTCCACGTTCAGGCCGAGCTGCTTGGCGTAGTTCTCGAAGTCAGCCTCCTCGAGGTGCTGCTGGTTCTTGAAGAGGAGGTCGTGCATCTCCCAGAACTTGCCCTGCTCGCCGGCGGCGAGGGCGGCCTTGGCGGCCGGGGTGGCGTGCGGGTGGAAGGGGAGCGGGTTCTGCTTGTAGATGATGCGGACGTCGTTGCCGTAGGCCTGGCGAACCTGGTCCACGGTGCCCTCGGCGCGGCTGCAGAAGGGGCACTGGAAGTCGCTGAACTCCACGATGGTGACCTTGGCGTCGGCGTTGCCGCGAACCGGCGAGTCGAGCGCGGGCACCTTGTAGACGATGGTCGGGTCATCCGAGGGGCGCGTGGGCGCGGCGGGCTTGCCGCCCTTCATGCGCTGCTCGATCTGCGCCGACGAGAGGCCCTGCTTGGCGAGGTTGATCGCCTCGGTCAGCTTGGCCGGCGCGGTGGTGCAGTTCGGGTCATGGGTGCGGCACTTGGCCACGGAGTCGTTCTGGCAGCCGCAGTCGCAGTTGACCTCGTTGGTGGCCTTGAGCACCGAGTACTTCTGCTGCTCGGAGAGGCCGGCGAAGGTGCCGGGCGGGAACTCGCTCTCCTTGATGAAGTTGGCGGGCAGGTCATTGGGGGTCTTGCCCATGTCGCCGTTGGGGCCGTTGTTGGCGGCCATCGTCGGGGCGTTCGCCGGACCGCCAGCGGTCACGGAGGGGCCGGCCGTGAAATGGCCGACACAGAACCCAACCAGGGCGCCCACCACGAGCGCGACAATCCAGTTCGTCTTCTCCATTGCGTTCCTCACTGACCAGGAAAAAGGCGGCGGCCCCCGTCGCGGGCACGGCCACATCCAAAGGGGGCGCTGCTTAACAAAACTGCCCGCGAACAGCAAGCTTGGCTCTGTTCTCGGTTCGCCAGAGGCTGCCCGGCGGCCTCCAAAACATGACAGGAGTGACCCCAATTCCGCGGAAGTTACACGCGACGTCGGTTGGGCCAGGTTCACGGCTCGGTGCGGGGATTCCCTCCGTGACTCGGGCGCTCGCTTGCCTGGGGCTCACGGATCGGGCTGCTCGACTGCTCGGCGCCCACTCACTGGAAGCGCGGCGTCTGATACAAGCGCCCACGTGACCGCTCCGGGCGCCATCGCCGAAGAAATCCTCGATGCGCGCGGCCGGCCGTGTCCGTGGCCGATCATCGAAGCCGCCCGTGTGCTCGCGCGGTTACCGGTGGGCGCGAGGCTCGTTCTCTGGGGGACGGATCCCGCGCTCCCGGCGGACCTGGAAGCTTTTTGCAGCTCAGCCGGGCACGCGCTGGAGTCGGTGGAAGACACGCCCGAGGGCATCGTGGGCCGGCTGAGAAAGGGCGGCTTCTCGCGGTGAACAGGCGGCGGTGGTAGCTTGGTCGACGTCCGGGGGAGAGGACGGGCAACATGGCGGTGCCGCGGCAAGGGCCGGACGAGCTCTCCGTGAAAGAGCAGCAGCTGGAGAGTTGGGAAGAGAAGCTCGCCCAGCGCGCCCAGTCCCTCGCGGAGACCGCTCGCACGCTCCAGCAGCGCCGCGCCGCCGTCGGCCCGCTCGCGACCCTCGTGCAGCAGCAGGGCGGGCGGCCTCCTGCCAAGCTCAACGAGCTGCTCAGCGCCGATCCCATGCTCTCCGCGCCGCACGTGGCGCAGGCCGTCGATCAGGCGGCCGCCGCGCGTCGCATGGCCGTGGAGCAGCGGCTGCGCGCGGCCCAGGTCTGGGAAGAAGACCTCACCCGCCAGACGGCGGCGCTGAACGCCGTGCTGCAAGGCCTCGTCGCCATGCAGAAGGAGATGCAGGCGCAGCTCGAGCAGCTCGCGCGTGGGCCGGAGCCGGAGCCGGTGCTGCTCGTGAAGCAGCCGGAGCCGGTGCCGCTTCAGGCGCCCAAGTCGCCCGCGCAGAAGGCGCGGCCGCCCTCGATTTCGCCGGTGGCCGCAGGGCTCAACAACCGCGTGCACCACCGCGCCAAGCTCAAGGTGCAGGTCGACTTCGAGAGCGACCACAACTTCTTCACCGGCTTCTCCTCGGACATCTCCGAGGGCGGTCTGTTTGTCGCGACGGTGAACCTGCAGCCGCTGGGTTCACCCGTCGAGGTGGCGTTCGCGCTGCCCACGGGCGAGCAGGTGGTGGCCAAGGGCGTGGTGCGTTGGATCCGCGAGGCCAGCGATCAGGACGCCACGGTCCAGCCGGGCATGGGCATCCAGTTCGAGCATCTGTCGGAAGACGCGCGCGACGCGGTTCACCAGTTCATCAGCCAGCGCGAGCCGATGTTCTACACGGACTGAAAAATCATCCGTCGTCCGGCGAGAGGCAGAACGGGCCCTGGTTCTTGAAGCCGTGGCAGGTGTAGCCCGAGCGGCACTCCACGCTCTCGTTGCAGGCGCGCAGACAAATCGGGCCTTCGCCGTGGTGGTCGATGCACTCCGAGCCCGTGGGACACGTCGACGAGTCGCCCGGCGTGCAGTGCTCGGTGCAGTAGCCGCCCGGGAACGTGCCCGCGTGCGAGCAGGTGCGGCCGCCGCAGTCCTGGTCGGTGGTGCACGCGTCGCCGATGCCCGAGCCGCAGCCGGCCAAGCCCAACGCCAGAACCAGTAGACTCAAGCGAACCATGACCACCTCGAACCCGGGGTTTTAAGTCGCCCGGGCGCGATCTAGATTGACTGAAGAGTCAACCTGGGCCCGCGGCCCAAAGGCAGCGTGAATCATGGCGGCTCGGATGGAAGAGGAGAAGCTCGAAGTGCACCCGGGAGGCTCGTTCCTGGTGCAGGAGGCGGGCAGCGTCCGGATTCCCACGCCGGAGGGGTTCAGCGAGGAGCAGCGGATGTACCACCGCACCGCGACCGACTTCGCGAAGCAGCAGGTGGAGCCGCTCGTCGAGCGCATCGAGAAGAAGGAGCCGGGCCTCTTGCGCGAGCTGTTGCGCAAGGCCGGCGAGCTCGGGCTCTTGATGGTCGACATCCCCGAGAAGCACGGCGGGCTCGGCGGCGACCTGACCACGAGCTGCGTGGTGGCCGAGGCGACCGCGCGCAACGGCAGCTGGAGCGTGACCTTCGGTGCGCACGTGGGCATCGGCACCTTGCCCATCGTGTACTTCGGCACCGACGAGCAGAAGGCGCGCTACCTGCCGCAGTTGGCCACCGGCGAGAAGGTCGCCGCCTACGCGCTCACCGAGCCGGGCTCGGGCTCGGACGCGCTCGGCGCGCGGACGAAAGCGGTGCTGAGCAAGGACCAGAAGCACTACGTGCTCACCGGCTCGAAGCAGTTCATCACCAACGCCGCGTTCGCCGACGTGTTCATCGTCTTCGCGAAGGTGGACGGCGAGAAGTTCACCGGCTTCATCGTCGAGCGCGGCACGCCCGGGTTCACGGTGAACGCCGAAGAGCACAAGATGGGCATTCGCGGCTCGTCGACGTGCTCGCTCACGTTCGACGACGCGCCGGTGCCTGTTGAAAACCTCCTCGGCGAGATCGGCAAGGGCCACAAGATCGCGTTCAACATCCTCAACATCGGGCGGCTCAAGCTGGGCGTGGGTGTGCTCGGCGGTATGCGCGCGACGATCGAACGAACGCTCGCGTACGCGCGCGACCGCAAGCAGTTCCAGACGCCGATCTTCGAGTTCCCGCTCATCCGGGAGAAGTTCGCGCGGATGTCGGCGCTGCTCTACGCGAACGAGTCGATGGCGTACCGGACGACGGGCCTCATCGACTCCGCGCTCGCGCACCTCGACCGCGCGGATCCGCAGTATCCGAACCACAAAGTGCAGGTGGTCGAGGAGTACGCGCTCGAGGCGTCGGTGCTGAAGGTGTTCGGCTCGGAGGCGCTGGGAACCGTCGTCGACGAGTGCGTGCAGGTCTTCGGCGGCTACGGCTTCATCGAGGACTACCCGGCCGAGCGCGCGTATCGCGACGCGCGCATCAACCGCATCTTCGAGGGCACCAACGAGATCAACCGCATGCTCGTCACGGGCATGCTCTTGAAGCGCAGCATGAAGGGTCAGTTGCCGTTCCTCGAGTCGGCCGAGCGCATCGTCGCGGAGCTCGATAAAGGCATCGTTCCGCAGCAGAAGGGCAGTGACGCGCTCGCACACGAGGCGCACACGGCCGAGCTGTGCAAGGCGCTCGCGGCGGTGGCGTGCAAGACGGCGGTCGAGGCGTTTGGCTTCGAGCTGGAGAAGCACCAGGAGGTGCTCGCGGCGGTCTCGGACATCGTGATGGAGGCGTACGCGATCGAGTCGTCGGTGCTGCGCACGCGGCAGGCGGCGAGCGCGGGCCAGCTCGATCCGGTGCGCGTGGCGATGACGCAGCTCTACGCTCAGGAAGGCCATCTGCGTGCGTTCGAGCGCGCGCGGCGCGTGGTGTGCGCGGCGCTGCAAGGCCAGGCCGCGAAGGACGCGGTGACGAAGCTGCAGAAGCTCTACGTCTTCGAGCCGCGCAATCTGGCCGAGCTGCGGGAGACGATCGTGAACGCGATGGCGAGCGCGCGCGGCTATCCGATGCACGTCTGAGGGGACATGGGCACCTGGGCCGCCGGACCATTCAGCAACGACGCCGCGCTCGACTACGTCGGCGACGCGGTCGACGAGATCTGCAACACGCTCGACGCCTTCATGGAAGCGCCCGCGATCGACGAGGGCTTCGACGAGGCGTTCGCGGCCGTGGCGCTCTTGAACGTGCTCTCGCAGCACACGCCCGCCGCGCCGCCCGAGCCCGAGCGCGTGAAGGAGTGGCAGAAGGCGATGCTCGAGTGCTTCGACGCGGAGATCGATTCCATGCAGCCCGACGCCGCGTTCAAGCGCGATCACCGCGCGGCGCTCGAGAAGGCCTTCGTGGACCTGCTGGATCGAAGTTCGAAGTTCTGGAAGCGCTGAGTTGATAGCCTGGGTGCTCCCATCCGGAGCGCCCATGAGCGAGTCCCGCCCCGACGTGATTCAGGTCGAAGTCCGTCTC
Organism: Deltaproteobacteria bacterium; assembly: GCA_018266075.1. Taxonomy (GTDB): domain Bacteria; phylum Myxococcota; class Myxococcia; order Myxococcales; family SZAS-1; genus SZAS-1. The sequence continues at coordinate 152,514 of JAFEBB010000009.1, forward strand.
GAAGAAGAGGTCGAAGCCAGCCACGCGTTCCTGCACGTGACCGTGAAGGGCAGCTCGCTCGTCACCGGCAACGCCGCGCTCACCAAGGCGCGCGAGGTCGCCGCGCTCGTCCAGGCGCTCGAGGGCGTGGGCGTGAGCCAGAAAGAGATCCGCGTCGAGAACATCTACGCCGAGGTCTCGAGCGGCTTGCTCACCAAGAGCTCCTCCGCGACGTACACGCTGCGCGTGCGCTGCAACAAGCTCGACACGCTCGCCGACGTGCTCGGCGCCATCACCAGCCAGAAGACCGTCGAGCTCGAGTCGCTCGAGTGGGGCTACCCCGATGATGACGCGCTCAAGACCGCGTGGCTCGTGAAGTGCGCGGAGCGCGCGAACGAGCGCGCCAAGCAACTCGCGGAGGCGCTGGGCGTGAAGCTGCTCGGCGTGCATCGATTTGGCGAGCCGGAGCTGTCATCGCACGCGCAGATGTATCGCGGCGCGCCGGGCGCGGTGGGCGGCAGCTACGACGGGTCGGCGCCGATGAGGCGCAAGATGGGCGCGGCGGATCTTGGGCTCGCCATCGCGCACGCCAAGAAGGTCGATGTGCGCGCGGTGGTGGAGTATCGGGTGTCGGCGTTCAGCTGACGCGAAGCCCGTCCGATACCCGCACCGGCAGCGCTTCGAAACCATTTCGTTTCAATTCGCCGAGGGCAGCCATGAGCGCGCGCGCGTCGAAACCCGCGAGCAGCGCGCCATCTCCGCCGCCGGCGCCCGAGACCTTCGCCGCGAGCCCATGCGCGCGCCCAATCTCCTGGATCGCGGCGAGCTGCTTCGTCACCACGCCCACGCCCGCGCGCGTTCCGAGCTTGGCGAGCCAATCGCCCGAGGCATTCAAGGCTTCAATCGCGCGCGACAGACGCTTCTCGCGGAGCGCATCCACGAACGCGCGCGTGAGCTCGGCCGACTCATTCGCCAACGCTGCTCGCTCCGCCGGCTTGAGCGCCGCTTCCACGGCCGCCACCATCGACGGCGTCTTCGCCGAGCGCCCGCTGAACACGAGCGCGAGCACGAAGCCCGTCGCGTCGAGCGGATCCACAATCGGCTTCGGTCGCTCGGCTTGCTCCACGGGCCAGCGCTGGTAGCGAATCACGCCACCGAAGCAGGCGGCCGCGACGTCGCCATTCGAGCCGCGCTGGCCTTGCACCTCCCAGTGCGCCTGCGCCGCGAGCGGAAACACGCGCTCGGGATTCGCATCGCCGAGCGCAGCCGCCACCGCGATCGCCGTCGCCGACGCGCTCGTTCCCAGCCCGAGCTTCTGGCCCTTCGGCCCCGACTCGCCCGCGGAGATGTGCAGCGTGAATCCGCGCTCCGGCCTCGCGAGCTCGACCGCGCGCCGAACGAACTTCGAAGGCTCGACAGGACCCGTCCAATCGATTCCGCTCTTCGATTGCACGCCGCGTGAAGTCCCGCCGGGGACGCGCAGCTCGAACGCCTCGTCGTCGCGCGGGGTGAGCGTGGCGTGCAAGCGCGGCTCGACGGCAGCGAGCGTCGCGGGCGCGCCCCAGAGCACCGCGTACTCGCCGGTGAGGAAGAGCTTTCCGGGCGCCGAGAGCTTCATGAGCGCGGCGAGGATACCGCGCGGCAGCACATGAAGCATGTGCGCGCTTCGCGGGTTACGCTGCGTGCTCGGATGCTCAACACGCGCAATATCCGCATCGCCGGGCTGGGCGCGCTCGCGTTCTTCGTGCTCGGCAGCTACGGCCTCGCGCGGCCGCCCATCGAGTCCATCTTTCTCGCGGAGCACGGCTCCAAGTCGCTGCCGTGGGTCTGGCTGGCGGTGGCCGTGGGAATGGTCGCCGTGGTGGGCGCGCTCAACCGTCGCCTCGCCGCAGTCGACCTCGCCACGCTCTTTGGACAGGTGACCGCTGCGGCGCTGGCCGTGCTGGCCGTGCTCCTCGGCGCGCGCGCGGCACACGTGCCCGGCACGGCGTTCCTGCTCTACGTGTGGAAGGACCTCTACATCGTGGTGCTCGTGGAGGTGTTCTGGACCTTCGCCAACTCGCTCTTCGAGCTCGGCACGGCGCGCTGGATCTACGGACTCTTCGGCGTGATGGGCTCGCTGGGGAGCTCGCTCGGAGGCTTCACTGCGAGCTGGCTCTCCAAGACGATGCACGTCCCGGCGGAGCGGCTGCCGCTCACGCTCTTTCCCACGCTGCTGGTGGCCTGGCTGCTCTCGCAGTTCCTCGCGAAGCGCGGCGAGCCGCTGCGTGCACCGCCGCGCGTGGCACCGCCGTCTATCGCGGATGGCATCGCGCTGCTGCGCAAGAGCAGCTACCTGCCGTGGATCTTCGCGCTCATCTGCATCGTGCAGGTGGTGATCACGCTCGTGGAGTACCAGTTCAACGGGCTCGTGGAGCAGACGTACGCCCAGGTCGACGTGCGCGCGCAGTTCCTCGGCACGCTGTACGGCTACACGGAGACTGGCGCGATGGTGCTGCACGCGGTAACGGGCGTGGTGCTTCGCGTCCTCGGCGTGACGGGCACGCTGCTCGCCGTTCCGTCGGTCCTGGGCGCCGGGCTGCTGGCGTTCCTCGCTTCGCCGCGCGTGGCGGTGATCTCGGCGGTGCGCGTGGCGGCCAAGGCGTTCGACTATTCAATCTTCCGAAACGCGAAGGAGATGCTCTACCTGCCGCTCGACTACGACGAGAAGACGCGCGGCAAGGCCTTCAGCGACATGCTCAGCTACCGCGTCGCCAAGGGTGGCGCGTCGGCGCTGCTCTTGCTGCTCGGCTTTCTGCACGCGCCATCGTTCGCGGTCGGTGCGCTGGCGCTCGTGCTCGTTGGATGTTGGCTGGGTGTGACCGCGCGGATCGTGCGGCGCTACGGCGGTCGCACCGCGAGGCCGCCGGCCTCGGTCGAAGCGAGCCCGAACTAGAACAGGTGCGCGTCGAGCAGCTTCGCGTCGGGGCCCGGCGCACAGGTCGTGACCTTGAGCGCGCCCGCTTCGCGCAAGGCCGACTCCACGCGCGGCGCATCCTTCGCGTCGCAGAGCACGACCGGATTCGGACCCGCGTCGAGCGTGAAGTACGCGCGCACACCATCGCGGCGCAGGGCTGCCGCGCGCTCGATGACCGCGAGCGTCGCCGGGCGCAGGAAACAGATGGGCGGATTGGCCGCGAGCGAGGTCGCGTGCATGCGCCAGGCGTTGCGCTCCGCGAGCTGCCCGAGTCCGTCGAGATCGCGCGCGGCCACGAGCGCGTTCACGCGCGGCAGCTCGGCGGTCGCGTCGGTGATCCAGCCCGCGTAGTAGGGCGAGGTCTCGACGGTCGTTCGCATCGCGTCGCGCGAGGAGACGGCCTTCGCTTCCTGAGCGCACTCCGCCGCGAGCAGCCGCAGCTCGGGCCAGTGCGACGCGGGGAAGCGCTGGATCGCGTACGAGTCATCGCCATCCGCGCGCTCGCCGCGCAGCCACTCGCAGTAGCCGCCTTCGATGCTCCGACACGCCGAGCCCGAGCCGAGCCGCGCGAGGATCGAGACGGGCTTGGCCTCCGTCGGAAGACCAGCCGCCTTCGAGGCCGCGAGCGCGAGCGCTGCGAAACCTGCCGCCGAGCTCGCGAGTCCCGCCGCGGTCGGGAAGTTCGATCGCGAGACCACGCGCGCGCCGCCGCGCAGACCGGCGCGCGCGCGAATCGCGTCGAGCAGGATCTTCACCCGCGCGAGCTCCTTCTCGCTGAACGGCTTGCCGTCGAGCTCGCCGCGATCGGGGCCGTCATCGAACGCGACGGTGGTCTCCGCGAACAGCCCATCGAGCGTGACCGAGAACGAGCCCGTGTGCGGCAGGATCAGCCGCTCGTCGCGTTTGCCCCAGTACTTCACGAGGGCGATGTTCGGGTGCGCGCGCGCCGTGGCCTTCACGCGTCCTCCCAGCGGCTCACGAAGGCGTCGGGCAATTCGCGCAGCAAACGTTCGGGCTCGTCGTGCAGCGCGATCACCGCGCCGCCGCCGCCCGCGCCCGTCAGCTTGACGCCGCGCGCGCCGAGCTGGGTCAGCTTCACGCAGAGTGAATCGACCGCGTCCGAGGAGACGCCCAGCTTGGCGAGCAGCTTCTGGTTCTCGTTCATCAAGCGGCCGAGCTCGGCGTCGTCGCCGCTCGCGAGCGCGGTCACGCCCGCCGTCGCCAGCGCGCCAATCTCGGCGAAGAGCGGCTCCAGCCGGCTCGGATCGCGCTCGAACTCCGCGCGCAGGCCGAGAACTTTTTCGCGCGTGCTCGCGTCGCGCGGGCCCGCGCTGGTCACCACGAGCGAGAGCCTCTTCACCTTCAAGCGCTCCACGCGATTCGGCGAGCCCTTGCGGAACGAGAGCGGCACGCCGAGCGCGCAGGTGGTGTGGTCGATTCCCGAAGGCCGGCCATGGAAGCGGCGCTCCATCGTCTCTGCGAGCGCGAGCAGCTCGTCGTCGGTGAGCTTGCGATTTGCGCCCAGGGCGAGCGCGCGCACGCTCGCCACGGCCACCGCAGCGCTCGAGCCCAGTCCTGCCGACAAGGGCAATTCGCTATCGATGCTGACGGACAGCTTCGGTCCGCCCAATTCCTGCGCGAGGCCGAACAGCGCCTCTTCGAGCGCATCGCCGCCGATGATGGGCTTGGTCGCGAGCGCAAAGCGCTCGGACGGCTCGCAACGCACCGTCACGAAGCGCTGGACGGGCAGGGCGAGCGCCGGCTGCCCGTAGACCACCGCGTGCTCGCCGAGGAGGATGACCTTGCCAGGCGCGCGTGCTTCAACAGCCACGTCGCTAGCTCCCGGCCTCGGCCTGCGCGAGCAGCTCGCGCGCCTTCTCGAGCTTCACGTGCGCGGCGCCGAGCGCGATGAGCTTGTCGGCGATCTGCGCGACGAGCTCGCCGCGAGCGCCCGCCGTCACGGCCACGCAGCGCGCGTGCAGCGCCATGTGCCCGCGCTGGATGCCCACCGAACCGAGCGCACGAAGCGCCGCGAGGTTCTGCGAGAGGCCCACCGCGGCCATCACCGCCGCGAGCTCGCGCGCGCCCTCGACCTTGAGGACCTTGTACGCGAGCTGAACGGCGGGGTGGATGCGGATCGGCCCGCCGACGGTGCCCACCGCGAGCGGCAGCTCGATGCGGCCCACGAGGTGGCCCTCTTCGATGCGCCAGGTCGACAGCGGCTCGTAGCGGCCATTGCGCGCCGCGAACGCGTGGGCGCCGGCTTCAATCGCGCGCCAGTCGTTGCCCGTGGCGATCGCCACCGCGTCCACGCCGTTCATCACGCCCTTGTTGTGCGTGCAGGCGCGGTACGGGTCGGCCTCGGCGAACCGGCTGGCCTGGACGATGCCCTCGGCGACGGTCTGCCCGTCCATGCCGAAGTCGGCCATCGCCTCGACGGGAATCCGGCACATCGCACGCGCCAGGCGGCGGTCGGCGAGGTTGGAGAGGATGCGGAGGTACACCCGGCCGCCGGTGATCTGCTCCACCATCGGCGCCACGCCCTCGGCCACGGTGTTGATGAGGTTGGCCCCCATCGCGTCCTGGGTGTCGAGGATGACGTGCAGCACGAGGATGGGCTCACCCTTGGGCCCCTCGGGCGCGGGCAGCACGCGCACCTCGATGTCCACGGCGCCGCCGCCGCGCCGCACCATCTGCGGGTGGAAGCTGTTGGCCAGCGCGAGCAGCTGCTCCTTGTGCGCGAGCAGCTTCTCCTTCGCGACCAGGGCGTCGCCGTAGCCGGTGATCTGCACCTGGGCGATCATGTGCGACGGATCGCACTCGGCGATGAAGCCGCCACCTGCGCGGGCGATCTTCGCGGCGAACGACACCGCGGCCACCACGCTCGGCTCCTCCACAGCCATGGGCACGAGCACGTCGCGATCGTTGATGCGGAAGTTGAGCCCCACGCCCAGCGGCAGCGAGAGCACGCCCACCGCGTTCTCGATCATCTGGTTCGCGGTCTCGAGAGGCAGGCTCGACGAATCGCCGAGGAGCAGATCCGCCTCATCGCGCGTGAGCCCGACGAGCGCGGTGAGCTTCTCCACGCGCTCCTCGAGCGAGAGGTCATAGAAGCCGGGGATGCGCGACGTCGCGACGCGAGGCTCCGCGTCGAGCTGGGCTACCGCCTCACCCTTGCGCTTGCTGTCGTCCATCACCGCTCCTCCCGAACCTGCGCAGACCACTGCATCAGGGAACGCCGGCCAGCGCCCCGAGCCAATCGTTGAGGGCCCCGGCGAGCACGCGCGGCTTGGCGCGGAGCTCGGCAGGGGTCCGACTTCCGGTCAAGAGCAGGGCACGTGCCAGCCCGTCGACCACATGCAGAATCTCTTCGGCCGCGCCTTCGCGACCGCCTTGCTGCTGCGCGCGGAAGATGGGCAGCGCCAACCCCGCGAGATTCGCGCCGAGCGCGAGGGCCTTGGCGGCGTCGAGCCCGGTGCGGATGCCGCCGGCGGCGATGATCGTGGCCTTGCCATTCAAGGCCTTGGCGCTCGCGGCGACGGCGGCCGCAGTGGGAATTCCCCAGGTGGCGAACTCTTCGCCGAGCCGCGCGCTGTGGCCGTGCGCCCGCAGCGCCTCCACCCGGACCCAGCTCGTTCCGCCCGCGCCGGACACGTCCACGGCCTTCACGCCGGCGTCGACGAGCCGCTTCGCCACTGCGGGCGAGAGGCCGCAGCCGGTCTCTTTGACGATGAGCCGCTCGCCGAGCTCGTTCGCGAGCGCGCGCACCGCATCGAGCCCGCCGCGGAAGTCGCGATCGCCCTCGGGCTGGGCCAATTCCTGCGCTGGATTGAGGTGCAGGCAGAGGCCGTCAGCGCCGATGCGCTCGATGAGCTCGCTGCAGCCCTGCGGACCCAGCTTGCGCGCCTGGGCGAGGCCGATGTTGCCGAGGATGACGGTGGTCGGCGCCTGCTCGCGGACGCGGTAGCTCGCGGTCCACTCCGGCGACTCGCTCATCGCGCGCTGGCTGCCGAGCCCAAACGCGACGCCGGCCTTCTCGGCGGCCCAGGCGAGGTCGCGGTTCACGGCCGCGGCCCGCTCGGAGCCGCCGGTCATGCCGGTGACGAGCAGCGGAGCGCGCAGGCGCTTGCCCAGAAAGGTCGTCGAGAGGTCGACGTCGGAGAGCGCGAGGTCGGGCAGGGCGTCGTGCACCAGGTGCACGTGCTCGAGCAGGGTGGAGCTGTGTTCAGGTTCGACCGGTCCCGACGCCGCGAGGTCGAGGTGCGCGTCCTTGCGGCGGGAGGTCGGCTCGCTCATGGCGCCCTGCGTCGTGACCGAGCCCATCATGTTCGGCACCCCGCCCCAGCGCCCGGAAAAGTGCAACGCGTCTAGCACCCGCTTACAGGGGGGTCAAGCGAGCCCGGCTGGTTTTCAAGGGTTGGATGCACGGGATTTCGAAGGGTTGCGTGACGGCGCGCACATCCTGGCAGGGCGAGGGCGCGGGCGAGGGCCGGTTCGCTTAGAGTGCCGGCCGTGAACCTCGATCGCAGCGACCGCGTCGCCGTCTTTCTACACAGCGGCGAGTACGACCGGCTCCACCAGGGCTGCTCCATCGCCGCGACCGCCGCCGCCGTGGGTCGGCCGGTGGACGTCTTCTTCTTCTGGTACGCGCTCGAGGCGCTGGTGCAGGGAAAGCTCGGCGAGCCCCATTTTCCGGGTCGCGAGGACGTTGCCGAGCGATTCGAGAGCGGGCAGTTCCCAACGGCTCAAGCGCTTCTCGAGGCCGCGCGCGCGACCGGAAAGTGCACCACCTACGCGTGCACGGCTTCGTCGGCGCTCGTGGGCGCGCGGCCGGATCGGATTGCGGAGCTCGTGGATCACCACGTCGGGTGGGCGTCGATCCTCGATGTCACGCGCGGGGTGGTCGAGAGGTTCTACCTGTGACGCGGCTCGCTGCGATCGCGGGCTTCGTTGCTCTCGCCGCGACCGAAGCGCCGAAGGGGCCAAGTGTCCTGCCGGACGCTGGTCACTCCTGCTTTGTTTTCAACTCGAACGACGACGATTCTTTGCCGTACTGCGTGGACATCATGCGCGTGCAGCTCACTCCGGACGCCGGGCATGGACACCCCTGGCGCACGGTGTGGCTCACGTCTGACGGTGGTCGGGTGGAGTGTCGCTCTGGAAGGGTGCCCTGCGACAAGGTCGACGACCGACAGCTCTACGACATGACGACGCCGCCGCCGTGATCAGCTGCCGTGCAGCGCCTGCTCGACGGCTTGGGCACTGAAGCCCTCGAGCAGAATCCCGTGCACATCGATGACCGGCACGCCGCGCGGCTGAATCCCGGCGCGCTTGGCCTTGCGCGCGAGCTCTTGAGCTGCGGCGCCGTCCTTCTCGATGTCCTTGTCGAGGTAGGCCACGTGCTTCGACTCGAAGTACTTCCGCGCCTCGGCGCACGCGCCGCACCAGCTCGTGCCGTAGATGATCACGCTCGCTTCCGAGTAGCCGCCGTCGCCGTCGTCGAACACGCGCGGCAGCTCGAAGTGGTAGCGGCTGACGACCGCATACGGAAAGCCGCCGTCGGGATCGCGATCGGTCAAATCCGCGACGTACATGTACTCGTCGGAGTGCACTTCCTCGGGCTTGAGCGCCAGGTCGCGCACGAGCACGTGCTTGCGGAAGGCCTTCGGCACCTCCTCCCACTTCTGCGTGTCGTGGAAGGTGCCGTCCTCGTCCTGCCAGCTGAAGATGAGGTCCGTGCGGTGCGGGTTGAGGTCGATGAGCGCGGGCATGTCCGGCGAGCGGGGCGGCGGCCCGGCGTCGACCGCGTGGCTGCCCTTGTGGCAACCCGCAGCCAACATCGCCAGCAGCAGCACGCGTCCGCGCATCAGAAGAACCGCTTCCCCAGGCCCACCAGCAGCGAGCCGTCAAAGCGCGCCGCGGTCTGGCCGCCGCGCGGGTGCAGGAGCTCCGGCCCTGCGAGGAGCTGCGCGCCCACGCTGAAGCCGTCGCCCACGCCGAGCTCCACGCCGCCGCCAACGAGCAAGGCGTACAAGTCATTCCCGCGCTCGGTGAGCGGCAGCTCGATGGGCAAACTTCCGGCCACGAACACGTCGACGCTCTCGTTGATCCGCAGCGTCACCTCGCCGTTCGCCGCGAGCCGCAGGCCCGCCGACGGCAGGTTCGTCGACTCGAAGTACTTGGCGCCGAAGTCCACGAAGCCGCCCGCGCTCACGCCCACGCCCACGAGGAACTTCTTCGACTGCTTCACGGGCACGTAGAACGGCACGTCGAGCGTGAGCTGGGTGAGCGAGTAATCGAAGCCCGCCACCGCGCCGAGCTCCGCGCCCGAGATGCCCTGGCGCCAACCGATCTGAACGCCGGGAAAGCCGAGCGTGCCGTACACGGACACGGCGCCATCGGGCAGCGGCTTCTCGGCGAAGACGGCGCCCGGCGGGATCTCCGCGTGCGCGCGCGATGGCACGAGCAGGGTCGCCACAACGAGACCGGCCAACACGAGTGCGCGCATGGCGCGGATTCTGATCCTCACTCGGGCGCACTTCAAGCTTTCGTCTAGTACCTCCGCACAGCGGTTTTGATCGGTTGAAGCTGAGCCGGGCGGAGCAC